>JABSOJ010000514.1 GCA_013216005.1 Alteromonadaceae bacterium
GTTGATTTTTTTTGAATGATAACTATGCTTTTTCATGGTGGGGATACCTCCTACGGCTTAGTTAATTAAGTTTAATCCTAAATTACTATTTTGAGGGTCCCCACTTCTTTTTTCTTTCCTTTAGAATAGCTGACTACAACCTGAATCGCATTTATTACTTGTGGCATAACCAATTTGATTGGTCGATGCTTGTTTAGTAATTGCTTGCTTATAGTAATCAGTCTTCATACAAGGAAAAACAAAATGAATGAACCATTTATCGCCCCTGATGGACAAATCCGTTGTCGTTGGTGCGGTGGTGCTCCGGAATTTTTGGATTATCACGACCTCGAATGGGGTTTACCAGTAGATGATGATCAGCATTTGTTTGAAAAGTTATGTCTGGAGAGTTTTCAGTCAGGGCTGAGCTGGCGTACTATTCTGAATAAACGCGAAAATTTCCGTAAGGCTTTCCAGCAGTTTGATTTCAATAAGGTTGCACGCTTTACTGAACACGATGTTGAACGTTTGTTGCAAGATGCTGGCATTGTTCGGCATCGAGGCAAAATTGAAGCGGTCATTAATAACGCTAAACGTGCTCAGGAACTGGTGAAGCAGGAAGGTTCATTAGCGGCTTATTTTTGGCGTTACGAGCCTAAAGAAGAGGCATTGTCAGCACCACAGACGGTAACCACGTCAGACGAATCGGTAGCATTATCTAAGGCTTTGAAAAAGATGGGCTGGAAGTTTGTCGGTCCTACTACGCTGTTTGCTTTTATGCAGGCAATGGGGTTGATTAACGATCATACTCAGGACTGTGTAATTAGAAGTAAAGTACAATTGGCGCGTGATAATTTTAAGCGACCTTAGGCTAAAGTGATAAACGCAGTCACTGGGCAATAGTTTTCATTTAGGCTTGGCTTTTCTTATGTTACTGAATTGTGAACGGTCGGTATACAAGTCCGGGTTCATCAAGTAAAATTCAATTTCGCGGCTGCACATTTCCATAATATACGAAGTAAATGTCCATAATATACGAAGTAAATGAGACCATTATGATTGTAGAAAATGTGCTTCCTGAAAATTACGCAGAAATGCTTAAAGTTTGGGAAAATTCAGTCCGGGCAACCCATGACTTTATAACCGATGAGGATATTGAGTTTTTTAAACCCATTATCATTGAACAAGCTTTTCCTGCGGTAACTCTGCGTTGTGTTAAGAATGAATCAGGAGCCATTATTGGTTTTTTAGGTGTACACGACCAAAAAATTGAAATGCTTTTCATTTTAAATGAACAAAGAGGGCAAGGTGTAGGTAAAGGATTATTAGCGTATGCATTAAATGAACTTGCTGCTGATAGTGTCGATGTAAATGAACAAAACCCGAAAGCGGTTGGTTTTTACCAGCATATGGGCTTTGAAATTAAATCTCGCTCACCTTTAGATGATATGGGTAAACCATTCCCCATCTTACATATGAAGTTATAAAACTCGGTTTTTTTCTAATCGTATTTGGCAGAAGAAGCGCTTAAGGCTAATAACGTTAAGCGCTTCCGTATTCTTATTTCCGTATGTTTACCAATTAAGTACAAGTCCATTCACAATAAACCAGACAGATTAATCAACCTGACAAACCAAACCTTTTAAATAATATCCTTCAGGGTAATTTGACGAAATAGGGTGGTCAGCTGCCTGTTGAAGTCGTTCGACAAAGTAAACATTTCTTTTCGCATCTAATGCCGCATCAGCAACCACTTTTTGAAATAAGCCTGCTTCTAATAATCCAGAGCAAGAAAATGTTAATAATAAACCTTTTGGGTTGAGTAATTGCATCGCCAGCATGTTGATATCTTTATAACCACGGCAAGCCCTGGTTAGTTGTGCTCTTGAATCAACAAATTTAGGTGGATCTAAAATGATCATATCAAAAGTACGTTTTTCATCACGATAGCGGCGTAATAATTTAAAAACATCTTCCTTAACGAAAGAAACATTTTTGTCGGCCAGACCATTCAACGCTAAATTGCGTTTTGCCAGATCTAATGCCGGTTGCGAAACATCAACATTAATGACTTCTTTTGCGTTATTTGCAGCGCAGTGAAGGGCAAATGTGCCGGTATAAGAAAAACAATTTAATATGGTTTTATCTTTTGCAAAGCGTCCTGCTGCGAGTCGTGAGTCTCGTTGATCCAGATAAAAACCCGTTTTATGCCCGCTAGCCACATCAACATGAATTTTTATACCATGTTCTTCAATGATACATTCTGTGCTGTCAATTGGATCAGTCAGCCAGCCGGTAACAGGCTCTAAACCTTCTTTACTACGTACATTTACATCAGAACGTTCATAAATATGGCAGTTAGGGTAAAGTTCCTGTAAACAACTTACTATTGTGTAACGGTGAAAATCTGCACCTGCACTTAATAATTGGCAAACAAGAAAGTTGTCGTATTTATCGATGGTAATGCCAGGTAAACCATCAGACTCAGCAGCAATTAATCGATAACCCGTTAATTTTCCTTCTTCGATAAACCAGTCACGTCGAGATTGCGCATTTTTTAATCTATTTAGAAAAAAAGTACGATCAATTTCTTCATCTACAAATGACCAGACTCTAATTCTTATTTGCGATTCCGGTGAATAGGCACCTTTTGCGAGCCAGTTTCCTTTGCTGTCCAGCACATCTACAGTATCACCGATAAGAGGTTTTCCTTTAATTTTATTAATCGCTTTAGAGAAAATCCAAGGGTGTTTTCTTAATAAAGACTTATCCCGTCCAACATTTAAATAAATTTTTGCTGACATGTGCCTATACTTAGTTTAGTAATAAATTTAAGCCGACGATTATAGACAAAAGAAATTCAAATGAAAGATAAAGCGTGATAACCGTTCAGGTTTATATTTTAGTGACATAAAATGAAATTAAAATAAAGTGAATTAAAGTGTAAAAGAAAAGCTCTGTTCCTTCACTCTGTTGTTACTACGGTAATTCATTGATTTACAAATTTTTAATGTCTTTTGAAAAATC
>JABSOJ010000515.1 GCA_013216005.1 Alteromonadaceae bacterium
CTTGATACTCTGAAAGTTGTAGGATGGGTTAGCCAACGGCGTAACCCATCAATTTGACATGATAACTATAGAAATACGCTACGATTAAATAATATTTTGATGGGTTACGCCTTCGGCTACCCCATCCTACGCGTTACCACCAGTTTTAATAATTAACAAAACTGGTATTTCCCGAATGTTGTATTATTGCTATTCAATCAATAACTACGCTAGCTTATCAGTAGCAATATGATAATCAGGATCTTCTATTACATTCACTTCAACCAAGTCTCCAGCCTTTTTCAATAACAGCTTACATTCCTGGTTTAAGTGTTTTAAATGCATAGTTTTACCGCGAGATAAATATCTCTCAGCCAAAGTATCAATCGCTTCAATGGCAGAATGATCAGCTACACGTGAATTTTTAAATTCAACGATTACGTCATCATTATCATTTTCCACTTGAAATTGTTCTAAAAAGTTAGAAACTGAGCCAAAAAATATCGGTCCGTTAACTTCATAAACAGTCGAACCTGCTCCATTGCTACTGCGCGTTACTGTAACGTGTTTTGCATGTTCCCAGGCAAATACCAACGCAGAAACGATAACACCAACCACAACGGCTATCGCTAAATCAGAAGCAACGGTTATGCCTGAAACCAGAATAATAACAAAAGCATCAGCCTTTGGTACTTTACGCAAAATACGGAAACTTGACCATTCAAATGTGCCGATAACAACAATAAACATAACACCGACAAGTGCCGCCAGAGGAATTTGTTCTATCAAACCCGAAGCAAATAATATAAAACCAAGTAATGCTAACGCTGCAGTTATACCAGATGCACGACCACGCCCACCTGAATTAACATTGATCATTGATTGTCCGATCATCGCACAACCACCCATGCCACCAAAAAAACCAGTAACGGTATTAGCTGCACCTTGTGCAATACACTCTTTATTTCCACGGCCTCGTGTACCCGTCAATTCATCAATTAATGTTAATGTTAATAGCGATTCAATTAAACCAATGGCAGCTAAAACTATAGCAAAAGGAAAAATGATTTTTAATGTATCAAAATCAAAAGGTACATGAGGGATAGAAAATTGTGGTAAACCACCCGCTATCGAGGCAGTTGGATCATTAGTCATATCACGTAAGAAATCAACAACAGTGCGGGTATCTAACCCCAGACTTTGCACTAAAACAGTAACAACAACAATTGCCACTAAAGAAGAAGGGATGGCTTTAGTTAATTTAGGTAAAAAGTGAATAATAGCCATGGTAAGTACAATTAACCCTCCCATGATAAATAGCTGGCTGTCTTGCATCCATTGTAATTCACCGGCAGCATCTTTAACTTTAAATTGACCCAGTTGCGCTAAGAAAATAACAATCGCTAGGCCATTAACAAAACCAAGCATTACCGGGTGGGGAACTAAACGGATAAACTTACCCAACTTGAATAAACCAGCCAGTATTTGCAACAAGCCAGTCAAGACCACAGTAGCAAACAAATATTCCACACCGTGAAGTGCAACTAAACTTACCATTACCACTGCCATTGCACCTGTAGCGCCTGAAATCATTCCAGGACGCCCGCCAAATATGGAAGTGATTAACCCCACCATAAAAGCAGCATATAGGCCCACTAAAGGGTCAACCCCTGCAACAAAAGCAAATGCTACGGCTTCGGGGACTAGGGCTAGGGCTACGGTAAATCCTGAAAGAACATCATTTTTCAGGTTCGACACTTTACTGGCATGTAATTCAAACATTACTATCTCACGTTTTGGATACTCAACCATAAATTGAGCAAAAATATTCACTGACTAAAGTGAAAAAATATTCACTGACTATAGTGAATTCATTGTTTTTAAGGCGCGGGAATACTATAGATTTATAGCGTAAAAGTCAATAAGAGCTCATTTTACAAACGGGAAAATAAACGCATATCTGTTTGATTTTTCGTTGTTTAATGACAATAACAAATGATTTTCATTTGGCTTGTCTTTTGAGAAAAAAAGAGGGGAAATGTCAGAGGGGTTGCCTAAATGATGGGTTACTCCGTTGGCTAACCCATCCTACTCGTTAAATAACAATGACATAGCTAAAAATACTAGTCAATGTTAGCTTTTTCACGTTCTTGTAGAAACGCTTTAATTTCATCACGTGAACCAAGGATATGCTGTTTCAGCATCTTGACAGCATTTTCAACATCTCGGGCTTTACAATAAGTTAGTAAGTCATTGTGCTCAGATTCTGCTTTTGAAATACCACCAGCCCAAAGCAAATGCATACGAATATAACGATCTGCATTCTTATTCAGCGTATTCACCAAGTCTTGAGTCTGAGGCTTAATTGTAGTTGCCCCGAAATAAAGACAATTATGATACTCAGAGTTTAATTCACTCCACGTATTAGCAGCGTTTTCTTTGCCTAACGCCTTATTCAGTTTTGCTAAAATATCTGACGCTTCCTCAAGCTTTTCATCCGTTATATTAGGAAGCGACGAAGCTAACAACTCAGACTCCAGCATTGCTCGCAGTTCAAATAATTCATCAACCTGAGCTGCACTTAATTCTGTAGCCGTAGCGCCTTTATGCGGTTCAAAAGCGACTAAACCTTCAGCCTCTAACTGCAATAAAGCTTCACGAACTGGAATTCGACTAACATTTAACTCATCTGCCAGTGCCGCTTGACGCAATGGCTGCCCAGCTTTGATTTCGCCACTTAAGATTTTTTCTCTCAACGTTTCGACTACTAGCTGTGTTCTTGTTTTGTATACGATGGTCATACATTATCCCTTAAGGTTACTCAAGGTATTATAAAGATAAAGAAACAGATTCAAAGTACTAAAACAGAAAAATACCATTTTTTTGATCAATAACGGACATTTTCACTATTGTTACCGATTTCATGCATTTTCTTTGCAAGTTTATTCGTAAATAGTGCCTGAACGGAAAGTCTACATGTCTTATTACGTATGGGGTGTAGCTGCTTTTAAAGTTTGAAGATCTTT
>JABSOJ010000516.1 GCA_013216005.1 Alteromonadaceae bacterium
GGACAGATGTATTTTTTAAACATCATCCTTTTGGAAATAAACTATTATGGTTTTTAAAAATAAGTGCGGAATGTAGGTTGATATACATTTTCTTATCTGAAATATATTGAGAATTGTCACGATCACAAAAAATTTGATTCAAAAATTATTGAGCGATAAGGTTAACAACAGTGCGCATAGAAGTCATTAGCTGTCGGTTGTTCCTTAGGTCAACTGTTTTGCTAAAAGCTGACATTGATTCGTTAATTTTAAGTGATTATTTTTGTTGCAAGAGCGTTCCTAAATACCCCACTTTTATGTCCACTATCTTCAAGGATAGCTGACAATAGCATATATACTCTATGGATTATTTCGCCCCCCCGAGCGAGTTAGAACTAACTGTCACTATTATTAGCAAAAAACTAGATTGATCTTATTTTACTTAACAAAATGTAAATAAAATAACACTTAAGGGTAGATACAATATTTTTAATTATCTCTATAGTACTTAAATAAGGAATATTTTAAGTCTGGTAAATTAAATAAGAGACATATGATGCTTCAAACGTTAGACAATCAATCAAGCTCAAAAGACATTGTTAAGGTGCTGATGCAAGATGGTGGTGTCATAGTTAGTAATCAAGTGTCTGCTGACTTGATCGATAAAGTTAAAACCGAATTACGTGATCCCTTTGACGCAGAGGGAAGTAAATTTCAAAATGATTTTAACGGCTACAAAACACTGAGGCTTAATGGTCTTTTAGAGCTCTCCCGCACATCTGCAGAATTAATCGCACACCCTCGTGTGATGGAAATAGCCGACGCTGTATTGCACCGTCATTGCGTTAACTATCGCATCGGCAGTTGTACTGCGATAGAAATTTATCCCGGTGAAAACTTACAGGAATTGCATCGAGATGACGATGCATATCCCATTCGGATCCCTGGTGTCGAATTTCAGCTAAGTGCGATGTGGGCGCTAGATGATTTTACCGAGGAAAATGGCGCGACCCGTGTTGTTCCCTGCGGCAATAGTCAACTAGATATTTCGTCGATAAAAGAGCAAGACATAGTACAGGCGGTTATGCCAAAAGGTTCGGTTTTTTACTATCTAGGCTCGACGTTTCATGGCGGAGGTGCCAATCGTTCTCAGGCACCACGTTCAGGATTAATAAACACTTATAGTCTTGGTTGGTTACGTCAAGAAGAAAATCAATACCTGACAATCCCCCGTAAAATTGCAGACAGTTATCCAGAGCATATTCGTAGATTAATGGGCTATCAAAGCCATGGTCAATACCTTGGTGTTTACCCAAATGACCCTGATGGCAATTGGTACGAATCATGAAGTTGTATTTTCAATAGTGTCAATACTTTGATTATTGTAAATAAATAATAACCTCCTGTCGCAAGTAGCACTTGGGGCGCGATCCAAAAATGAAGGTACTCACCATTATGGACTTAATCGAGAAGCAAAGCATTTCTACTGCAGACGCGTCGGCACCTCCTATCCGCCAGTTGATTGCCATCACTGCTGCTTGGTTCCTGGCCCAGATGTGTTACTACGCCCAGTATCAAATGCTGGGTCCACTGATGAACCGCTTCGATCTTGATGAGGCGTTGATAGGAGTGATGTTTTCACAGGAGATCATGGTCTATGCCCTAGCGATGCTCCTTATCGCTGGACCACTGTCGCGCTTTTCCAGAGTGAAAGTGGCTATGATTGGTGGTGTGCTGTTAATCATCGCTAATCTTGTTTCGGCTTCCACAGAGAGCTTTGAGCTACTGAGAGTGATGCGCTTGCTAAGCGGCATGAGTGCAGCCTTAATCGGAGCTGCGGGCACAGCTTCAGCTGCATCATCCCTCAATCCACAAAGAGTGTTCGCCATTGTTACCGTGACATGGGGATTAATGGCCGCGTTGCAACCCGTCTTGGTTCCTTACTTGACAGTGTTCTATGGTAGTGCCGGTGGCTACTATGGTATGGCTGGGATTATTGTTCTTTTCTTACCTCTATGCAGATGGTTGATACCACCGAACCAAGCCGAATGCGGTACTGCTGCAAACGGGTCAGTAGAGGCTACTCAGAGATTAACCCTCTTACAAAATCTGGCAGAATATCTCGGTGTACGGAACGCCCCAAACGCCCGTTACGCCCTGTTCATGATGTTAGGCCTATTTATTTATGGGGTCGGCCAAGGCTCTATTCAGGTGTTTCTTGAGCAGATTGGACTTCGCAGCGGTCTGGATGAATTTATGATAGGCCAGGTAATAGGGGTCGCTATGATTGGAGGCTTGCTTGGCGCTGTGCTCGCTGGTTGGATGGGTTCACGCTTCGGTAATATCAGACCTCTCATTGCAGCTATAATCCTGAATATTGTTTTCGCCTCAGCCCTGGCCTTAGCTGAAAGTCCCGTTGTATATGCTATATTGGAATTCCTATGGACTTTCTCCTATTACTTCTTGATCCCCTATGTGATGGGTGTACTGTCTGAGATGGATGAACAGGGGCGCTGGGCCGTTGCCGTAGACGCGGTGTGGTGGCTAGGTACCGCGCCTGGAGCCGCGGTTGGTACCATGGCCGTTTCCGCAGGGGGTTATCTGATCTTGTCTTTCATACCCGTAATAGGAGGCTTAGTGTCCGTGGTTCTCCTACTGGTAACTTTGAAAAAATTCTACACTATTCGTGAAAGTAGCCTTTAACTACCTACAGTAAATGTCTCCCGATGTCTGTCTGTTTTAAGAGCCCTTTGATACCGGATATACAATCTATGAACGCTAATACCATAACATTATCGTTAGTCGGTTAATAATGAAGACGTTGTGGTAACAAAGCTACTAATTATTGAGATGGATCCTGAGCGCTTTTCCTCAAAAGCCCATAGAAGTATGAGGTAAAAATGTCAGCTTTATGATCAGAAAGCTGCCCTTTTGCATTTGTTTTTTTGGCACTGATCAAATTAGTGGTATTTCGGTACACAGTTCGTAGTTTTAAAACACTGTACACACAACTATCCAGTAGC
>JABSOJ010000517.1 GCA_013216005.1 Alteromonadaceae bacterium
TTTTGGCTAAAAAAGCAAGATGCGACAGAACCGAAATATCGCCTTTTTAAGCGTTATTTTATACCTGTACAGTTGTAAACCTCCAACCTTAAGCTGTTTGTACAGTTGTAAACCTCCAACCTATACAGTTGTAAACCTCCAACTTGTACAGTTGTAAACCTCCAACCCTTCACAGGCTTATCCACAGAAAATAGAAAGAATCTATTTTAATAATTTAGGGCTTTGATTAGACAGTTTATCTTTAACATCTTTGATTTTTTTATTACTGGCTCGCATTTGATTTATGAAGCTTTCAGAGGCATATACACGGAAACGGGCATTTTTTATTTTAGAGCTTCTTTTTTCAGGGTTTTCTTTAAAATTTTCACGTTCCCATTTGATGATGACATCAAATTTAGCCAATTCATCCAGTGAGGCTTTCATTTTTCGCATTTGAGCTTGAGTATCACCAACATCAAGATGGCCAGAATTTTGTATGACCGTATTAAACCAAATATCATAGTGATTACTAGATGATGCATGGATATATTTATGCGAAAGCAGTTGGTGCAACCACCGTGAAAGCGGTTTTTTAAGAGACATACCTATGCTATAAGTGAATTGTCTATACTCCCCGTTTTCCATAGCGGAACTAATAAGGCTTGGAAGTTTACAAGCCCAACGTGCCAAACCATCTTTTTCATACGTATCACGGTCAACTTTGATTAAATTATCAATGATAGTATTTATGTACACCTCTTTACCGTTGACATAAATTGTTATAGAGGCTTTTGAGAGTACTGTAATTGAATGTTCTATTTCAGCATCACTGGCTGTATGACCCATTTTTTTTAATTCTTTTCTAATCATGTTTTTTGAAAAAAACACCCACGAATTTTGTTTGTCTTTTTCAAAAACACCATAACTAGAATCCTCGAAAAACTTTCTTAAAACTTTTTCGATTAACTCCTCTCTTTCAGATGGATAAAATGCAATTAATTCACCATCAACCCGTACATAAGCGGGTTCAATCATCACACTACAATCAGAGTCACTATTGACCTGAAAACTTCTTTCTAATGGTTTTAAAGCTCCATCTACAGAACGAATTTTAGATTGTTCTTTCTGTGCCATGAAATACTTAGGAATGCTATCCCATATCTCAATACTGTTAGATATATCTTTAGATGACGCCGTATGATAAAAATCAGTGAATAAATCATATTGTAAGGTTTGAGGAGCACCAACGGGCGGTTTTTCAATCTTCATTATTTTTTTACTCTTATCCATTTAACTACGTTCTTTCATCTTTAAAATATATTTCATCTTACCTTGCATCGTACAAAATACGACCACTGGTATATAACAAAATGCTATTCTATATATCTTCCCATAATAAACATTACCCTTTAACAAAAACAAACACACTCAGTGAGTTTGTTATTCAGGATGTCAGTGAGTGTACCTTCTGCTATAATTCTGAATTTGTTTATTATTTGAGTTTAAAATAGTTTTTCTATGAGTCTTTATTTATTTGTTTCAATAAACGCTAAAACAAGCTCCCGCACAGCATCCGATTCTGTTTTTCGACCAATTAAATCTATAAACGCTTTTTTTTCACTAGGCCTAACATTACAAAGAATTTTCACATTTCTCTTTTCTTGTGCAGTTTCTTTTTTTAATGTTTTAACCGGTGTTAAGTCCGTTTTTTCGTGGCTAGCTTCTGCAACTTTTGCTTGCATTTTTTTTAGCTTTGCCTCACTCATTGTTGACATAATATTTTCCCTAAATGTTAATTTCTAAATGGCGGAATAAATCTTTAAATTGAGGAATTATCGTTTTATTTAGCCTAGTAGCATCTGCTTTATTTAAAGAGGCAACTTCAAAAACTGTATTATTATCATTTGCTAACCTTCTAACATACTTAGAGTGATTAATGACAAATATCTTAATATTTTTAAATGCCGGATTGAATTTTAAAGCGGCAGTTACAAGCTTAATATCCGCAGGGTCAGTATTATTTATAACAACAACAATATTAGGGTTAACCTCAATCAAAGTATTGATATTACGAACCGTAATCTCTAATTCTGAATCTGATTCATATCTAATAGGAACTATTATCACATCAACAAAATCAGCAACTTCTAATAATCTATCGTCA
Source organism: Alteromonadaceae bacterium (assembly GCA_013216005.1). Taxonomy (GTDB): domain Bacteria; phylum Pseudomonadota; class Gammaproteobacteria; order Enterobacterales; family Alteromonadaceae; genus JABSOI01. The sequence continues at coordinate 2,144 of JABSOJ010000517.1, forward strand.
GGCTTACCGCCAAAATCAAAAATAATATGACCATCAAAATCCATATCAATATCTGTTCCGACGGGGAAGTGGAACAGATCCCCATTTTTTACATGATCAGCCAATTTAATAGATGCATTCTCTATATCATTAGTTACATATTTAAAAGATTCAATTGCTGTTTTATATATAGTGTAAGCAATGGTTGTTTTTCCCTGTCGACCCAGATTACCGTTATTTATAAGGATTGTTTTATCAGTCATAGTTGATCACCTTCATAAAATAAACCCAGCGAATAACACACTCACTGAATAAGCAACTCATAGACTCACTGAATACTTGAATCACTTAATAAAAACTCATTATATATACAAAAAACTAAAAATCAAACAATAAACTCACAGAGTTAGTTACTCAGTGAGTATGTGAATAACAAACTCACTGAATCTAATTGTTGTTGCTAGAAGATAACGATTTCTATAAGTACCCCTGTACTCAAACCCCGTATAAAAACTAACTACCATTCATTCGTCAATGACACCAACAATAAAAGTTAGAGGGTAACATTTGTATATCAAGCATATGGTGTTACCCTGTAACTATTACTAAGTAATGAGGTTTTAAACATGGCAAGACCTAAGAAAAAATATAGCTTTGATGATGTTCATCTTGTTCATACCTATATCGATAAAATGATTGATACCTTTTACCTTAAAGAACTTTTGAATGAAGAGGATTACGATTATGAAAGGCGTGCAAAACTAGCATATAAAAATATTTCAACCTATAAATATTGCTCGGTTCCTCTCAATGGAAGACCCAACTCCTACGAATTTACAACCACTGATCATGATGAATTAACCACTTGGATATATAC
>JABSOJ010000050.1 GCA_013216005.1 Alteromonadaceae bacterium
ATTCTATATTTTTCAATATTTCTAATTTTTAGCTCTGGAAACCTACCACTTGTGGAGGGTTATATTTTGCTTCTTTACCTAATTCCTTTGCATAGCTCTGGAAACCTACCACTTATGATGACAACTTTTATTAAATATTTGGTCATACATGCCTGATATAAGACTATTGCTCTGGAAACCTACCACTTGTAAGCTCTGGAAACCTACCACTTATTTTATAAAAAGATCTTTTTTCCACAGAAATTGTGCATAACTATTGGTTTTTATAGCTCTGAAAACCTACCACTAAATACGTAACACATAAAGTCTATTTAACAACCAAAACAAGCAGTTTTTTTAAACTTCGTATATTTAATATAAGTACAATTAGATAAATGTGGTTTCACATTTATATTTTTTTTGTTTTTTTTGATTTATGTAGCTCTGAAAACCTACCACCTAGAATTTATAGCTCAGTAAACCTACCACTCAGTTATTCAATTTCTAATAACTGTTGTTTAAGCTCATTACATTTATATAACTCAGATTTTCTGACCATAATTGAATGTTTAGCATGAAATCTTTTAACATCTTTTATTAGTTCATCATGAGGAAATATTGTATATAAATAATCAACCACTTTACGAGAATCTAGATCAGATTTGATTGCTTTAATTACCACGTCTCTAATTCTGCATTTACCTACCATTTCTTTAAACGCTGAGGTCATGTGTCGAGTGTTATTACTCATTTTTAAATCTAGCTCTCTAAATATCGCTTTAAATATAGTAGACATTTTTATTTGATAGGGTCTTTCTGAACTGGCTTGCATGTAACGCCTATCCATTCGTTTAGTTAAATATTTTGCAATGGCATTTTTAGAACTTTGAGCAATAGCGTAGTTATATTCCCTAAATTCTAATTTTTTGACTGAAGTTGAAACAAGATTATCAAATAAAACAATACACTTTGTATCACTGCCATTATGCATATAATCATCACGATTGGTTAACGCCATGTTTGACAAATAAGAAGGCTCCCATTCAAAAGAACGATCCACAGATGCAACATGTATTTCAGCACTACGAAGCACCCTTAAAGATTCTTTTATCTCATCTAACGATAAAGTTTTTTTAAATTTAATTAATTCCTTTCGTAACATACGAAGGGTAAAAGTAGTCCCCAATTCTTCACCAAAAAAGCCGCCTTGTCCTGTATTTGCAAGCTTTCTCAATGCGTCATAAATAGCTTCTTCTCTTTGAATGCTAGGATATACCAATACATCTTTTTCAATACCGTCAACCTTCTTAGTAACCCTTCCGGGCTTCAAGGTAACAACAAATAGTTTTTCTAATCCCGCATGTTTAAATTTAAACTCCGTTGTAATGCTCGGTTTAACAGTTTCATAATCCCAATATCTTTTTTTACCAAAATCGACAAATTTAGGAATATTATCGAAGAAATCAACAAAGTTAGAATAGTTTAAATCTTGAGGCTCTAGTAATTCAAAAAGCGCTAATTGCTTAGTACGATGTTGCTCAATATTTTGAATATTATTATTTTCTGTCATAAATACCTCTAGTTTTTTGTTTTTCTATAAGCTTTGTTGAATGTTAATACTCGATCTTCTAGAATATTTTTTACCTTTTTATCTCACAAATGCCTTATCCAAGGTGAGATTAATATAATCATCAGCATAACGCGCTCTTTTTTCCAGCGCGGGGCTACAGGCCACCATTGCTTGACGAATATCAGCCTCATCATAACCTTTATCAATCATTTTATTAACTATCATCCAATCGGCTTTAGACGTATTTAAAATAGGATAACGCTTTTCTAATCCAAGCAATTCACTTTCATAAAAACTACATGGATCTCTTAAATTAGTCTTGATCTTGATATTGGAAATAACCGCTTTTCTATCTACTTTTTTAACTTTGTTAAATTCAGTTAGTTCATGCGCTTTTGAAAGTATTTTTTCCGCATTTTCTGCCAACTTACCAGCACCAGAAGAAAGCAAAACAAACGGTTGTTTTCCATCCGCTTTAATATGCTCCGGCTTTTGATTAGTAAAACCCGCTAAACGTCCATAATGTCGCCAATCAGCACTATTTGTATCACCACCATATTTATGCGCTATTAGCTTAGATACAATTGTGGCCACTTCTTCAGAAATCGGTGTTTTAGAAACTTTAAGCCAACCATGAAAATTCATGGGGCTTGATTCCACAAGCACAGCAGGGGCGTAACCATCAGCTTTCATTTTTTCGATCATACCAATGTTTAAATCATCAAAAAAAACTAAGCCCTGACTACCTGCCGGACGAATAAAAACATCATGCCCTTGATAATTCATTGTTTTAAACCAATCAATTGATTTTAATATTGTTTGTGCCGTCAAAAACCGAGGTAACATTTGATTGTTTTCCCGATGAAATAAACCTACTTCATAATTACTGACATTCATCGCTTTAAGCTGCCGTTTAACGGCTATTAAAGTGAAATCAGGTCGTTTATTTGACAATGTACCCTTCACCCTTAATCATAAAAAATAATGATAATAAATGACTGAAAATTTAACCATCAGCAAGATAGTTATAAAATGTTAAAAGAGTAAGCTTTTAATCTGAACTACTCAACAGGAGCAATATAAACCAAACCAGCTTTAATTAGCATCAGTTGCCAAGCAAAGAGAGAAATTTTCCTTTTATGTCCTCCTGCTACCGTTTCCCATCTTCTAACCGTCGCAGATCCCTTTTTAATGTTATAACTAACACCAACAAATTTAGCTAAATCAACTTGACTGAAACCTAACAGTTTTCTTAATACTTTAATTTCTTCAGGGGTTGGGGCAACAAAATCACTATGTTCAATACCTAATCCACACGCTTTATTTTTAAAATCCTCAAGACTTACAGGTAAGTCTTGACCATTAAAATCAGTTATATCTTCAGACATATTCAACCTTTAAGCGGATTATTATCACCGCCTTTTATAAATTTTTCAGCAAGTTCATTTCAAAAAAACAAACCGCTACTTTACTGTTTACAATAACATGTTCCAAGATAACAACATAAAAATAGGCTGATTAAGTACAGTTTAAAGCACATAGATTCATGCCTCGCTCATATTTACCGTTATTGTCTGTCATTTCCTGATAAATCAGGGAATGACAAAAAATATCTATTTATTTGCCAATACTAACATTTCATTTTTAGCATCCGCATAATGATGAATACTCGCTTTTAACTCGCTCAACTGCCATGTTAATTTTTGAACTTCAGATCGTGAACTTTCAAGTTCGCTTTTCGTTTTTGGATAAAGCGCTGCTGCATCCAAAAGCGCTTTAGAAGATGATTTAATGCCTAATACCTCTTTAAGCTTATTAATGTCTTTTTCTTGTTGCTCTGTTGGTCGTAATGTTAAGGCCATGATTGCAATACCTGTAGTAGTAAATAAAGGATGATTGCATTTCAATTAAATAAACCTGACAATTAATGGTTTATTTGCAATCAAATTTAACTCCTGCAGAAAGCCGGTACTTGTTTTTTTGCTATCAAAAAAATGAACCGCTTGTGTCAGGAGGTTAATTTAGATAATGATTACTCATTATCTTGGTTCAATACGGCTAAAATTTTAATCGTTTGATTTAATGATAAATCGCTTAACTTAATGTCATACATACCGCGATAATTACAATAAACTTCACCATTAACATCTGTTTGTTTAATTTTCTGTAAGTACAAACGAGGATTATCTAAATTTTGTTTATGCCTATCAGCCATAAGTGGATAAACCCTTTTCATTGCTTCTATTTTATATTGCACCGTTTCACGGTGTAAAACCTGTTTGTTACGCTCTAACAAACAACGAACATACAAATCTTGATAGTTATTAATAAAACGTTTTACCATGTCTTTAGCAATAGCTTGAGGTTGCCGATTAACATTAAAATTAATCTTAGGGTAAATATCATTAGTTTTCATTACCCCCCAATATTTACAATCAGCATGAGAGTTTTCCCCTGAAATTTGGGGCCAGTTACCATTAACACTTATCATTTCATTAGAATGATAACGAAAAGTAATAACTGCACCTTTTAAACCTAGCAATTGAGGTTTTGCATAGTGCTTTTCTTTATCAATAAGATGATTAAAACGCCAATCTGAAGGTAAAAAATCCGCTAACATTTTTATCAAATTAAATAATTTATGTTGTTTGTTCATTTCGTGCTTATCCATCAGAAACCTAGTGTAAAAGAGTGTAAGTAACCTTTTGGTTAGTGTCTTTTTAAAGCCCCGTTCAGGGGCTTTAATAAAATATTTAGCTAGCTAAACGTTTCTGATATTGGCCTTTTACTTTTTGACTGCCATGTTCGCCACGAATACGATCTAATGACCAAGTACCACGGCTTGAGCTTTTCCAATCACTAGGACGAAAATACCACGCTTGTTTTTTCTTAGCCCACCAAAAACCCGCGCCATTTTTACCAAGTTCTTTACTATATTGTTTAGTGTCTCCGGTAACCCAAACCCAAGCCCCACAAACTTCAATAGAAACATTTGCCAAATGAATAACTTTTAATAGCGCTTCATTTAATAAATCAGAATAACCAAGTGTTCCAGCTTCAATATCACCCTCAAAATCTTTCAAGGCTTCATATGCTTGGTTAATGGCTTGCATCATTTCAACTGAGCCGCCCTTGTCTGGATGATATTTATAAGAAGATTTTTTATAAGCTTTACGGATAATGTTTTTTGTTAATGTACCACTAATTTCAAGTAATTTTGCTGCGTCTTCGATTTTCATAATTAACACCCTATTTGTGATCATGGATAACTCCCGACCTTCTAGAATATTATACACCGAACCATTGGCGCGGTCAACATTTAGTTAACTAACTTGTTGATTAATTTATTTTTTTGTTTGTTTTCTTTTTATTTGAATTCTTTTGAAAAATAGCTTTTTGAGTCTGAGGTTGGAGAGCTAACGCGAGGGGGGAACACCCCGAAAGTGAAAAACAGAAAAAGACAACGATAGTTGCCCTTATTTCAATTAATACATTTTAGTGTGCGTTGAAATTTAATTTTGCATTAGCTTCTCTCGTCTGTGAATTCGAAAAATATTGTTGCCGGTTGTAATGCAAGGAGGAACGCACAAGCGAAGCGCGGAGTAGTCCTTGTGTTATAACCGCTACAATATAGATTTCACAAAAAGACGCGAGATGCTAAGGCAATCTTTACAACCCACATTGAATAATACACAAGGGGACAAGCGAAGCTTTTAGATAAAGGCGATTTTTAATCGCAAAAAAAAAGAACCAAAAAGGCTCTTTTTAGTGTCTAAAAAGACAGTAACCAAAAGGTTACTCACACTCTGTTGTTACAACATTATCACCACAACAAAAGCAACTTCCGTCATGATTTAACTCAGTTTCATTACCTTGCCATAAGCAATTAGGGCAACGAAAAAAGGTTAGAAAGTTAACAAAACCAGTAGTGTTTGTAGCTGAATTTTTCATCATATTGTTACCTTGTAGAAAAAAATTAAGATAACGGCTTGAATAGAGCCGCTACCACTCTATTCAAAAATATGCCCCGAAGGGTATAAAACAAATTTTTATGCCTGTCCTACAAATACGCGCTTACTACTTCCTCTTTGCGTGTCTTCTTTGGAAAGGCCACAGGAAAACAATTTCAAATGACTTTTGTTATCCCTCATGATTTAAGTAAGCAATGCTTACCTCAAACACCGAATAACTATACCTTAACAGGTTATTTTTACAACTCAAATCGTTGATTTAAAAAACAGCGCAACAATAGTAAAAAACACAACTATTAAGGGTGTTCTTTACACTGAAAACGCATAATTTATAACCAATAATTATTACCCCTTTCATTATATATTGTGTACGATCAGGTTCGTAGAGGGAGAGTTTTCACTTTTTCTACTCAATTCTGTCATTACAACAAATTATATATTTAAGGAGTTATTTAGTATGCTAAATTTCAGTCAAATAAGTTTTATACCAACAGTTATTCTGTTAACCCTATCGTTCAGCGCCTTGGCTAATAATCCTCAATATGAAAAAACTGGTTTGAGCACAAAATCCCCCCCTAACCTTGTCGAACTTTTTAAAGTTAAAGAACACGCAAGCGGGTATATCAAGGAATTAGAAAAAAAAATTCGTTCTAATAACACCAATGATGAAGAGCAAGAATATTTATTTGTAGAATTAGCGCAATCTTTATTGTACTACCAAGAACGGCATAAGCCAGAGTCTAAGACCAACAGTATTCATTCTAAAAACTCAAGTACTAAGGGTTTTAATTCAAACAGCCTAAAATCAGAAAATAGAATTCTTAATAAAGTATTAAACGCTTATAAAAAAGCATCAGCTCTAGCTCTTAGTAAAAACCGAATAAAATATACCCGAAAATTATCTGAATTAGCGGTCAAACTTCAAAAAAAAGATGTACTTGTTCAAATATTTGATGAGTTGTTACAACATGGCGGAGATGAAACAGGTACTTACCTTGCGCATGTTGATTATGCTGATGGGTTAGCTAAATTCAAGGATAACTCTGCTGAAACTCAATTTTTATCAGCTATTAATATGCGATCTCCTACTGATGGGGTAGAAGCAAATTTTCGTTATGCTAGTTATCTCCTAGATAATAATAAACACCATGAAGCATTGAGTGTCTTAGATAAGTTCACCTTTGAAGAAAGAAGTATGTATATTCACATTGCACTATTAAGGCAAAAAACAATGCATCTATTAAAGCTGGATACTCAAAAAGTGGATACTGAGATGAAACAAATCCGCAAAAAAATGAGTAATACTCCCTTTATCAATGCTATACCAAAATTATTTAAAAGTGTTACACATTTATCTACTAATAAACTAGCTCTAACAGAAGCCTATGCATTCAATGATTCCCCTAATTATGAAAGGTATTCCCATAATAATGAAAGTGATGACTCTAGGGGGAAATACGGCGATAAATGGGTAACTATTCCGCAAGGTTTTATTATTTCCCCATATCTAATTAATGCGGCAGAAGTCGTTTACAATGAAGCCCGTGGAGCGTCTGCTATTGGACGTTACGCTATAGCATGGGCTATTCGAAACAGAGCGACGATTGATATGAATGATTGTGACTCTTATCCGGGTTCTGAAAGTGACCACGAAGTTAGTGCCTGTCGAGTAGCAACACCAGACGGCCCAGAATCTTCATTTACAGACACCTTCAAACGGTATAGCTGCGTTGTTCATGGGGGTACTACAAAGGTAGGTGGTTCTCATTCTCAAATGAATGACACCCATGTTAACAAAACATCATTAGCTTCATCTGGAGTAATATGGGAAATGCTTAATGTTGTTAATGGTTGGATTCTAGATCCAACAAGTCCAAATTTTTTTACAACTGATAAGAGATATCCGAATTTTGACGTTTCCAAAGGTAATCCCGAAGGCGCTCAAGAATGGAAAAACTCAAACTATTGTGCGAAGAATCATTCTTGTAAGGTAAGATTGGGGAATGTTGGGGGAAACTTTCCAGATACACCAACTCTCTGCTCGATAGAAATGGGGTTGAGAAACAACCTATACGATTTTAACAGTAAAGATAATTTTTTTTGGGGACGCAGTGATCACTAAATGCGTGCGAATAGAGGATTACATACATAATACTGAGTTTTGACTATGTGTAATGTAATCCTCTATAGATATCTGGTTTCACTGCCACAAATTTTTAAACTACTTTGTGAAATCTACTATCAGTTTGATCTTTTACCACTCGACCACATTGAAAACCTAGACATAACACTGTTAACGCAGTAAGAGACACAATAGCACCTAATCTCACTTGTGGGCCTGCATTTACAGCAAAAGCACAAGGACCGCATGCTATTTGTACCAAAGAAAAAAATATATTTTGAGTAAGCTTCATTTGGATGTCAATACTGTCTAAATATTCTTCGTCACGCTCAAAAGAATATAAAAAGCAAAATGCTATTAAATTTAAAATGCCAAAAATGCTCACAGCTATACTCAGCAACAGGGCTTCTCCTGTAGTCGAATTAGATTGTGCCGTGTAATTAAATTGTGAGTTAATATTAGCCAAACTTCCATTGATATCATTGAAATCTACTATTACTTCTCGTGGTTGTGGTTGTGGTTGTGGTGCTGGTTGTGGTGCTGGTTGTGGTTGTGGTTGTGGTGCTGGTTGTGGTTGTGGTTGTGGTGCTGGTTGTGGTACTGGTTGTCCGGCCTCATGAGTCACAGTTAAAGCGAATTCAATAATATCTAAAGCAACAAATAAGTATTGACAAAGTGTAAGTGTGATTTCATAAGCACTTAGCACACTAGAAGGTTTTTCAGGAACATCTTCGGGTATTAGATAGAAGTTATATAGACTAAATGTAACAATAAGAAAACCCATTAATATTTTAAATCCTCCCACAATTCCAGAAAAAATTTTACCAAATCCAAGAAAACTCAATATATTAACAATGTTATAAGTAAATGATAATGCCGTATTTATGTAACCATAAATGTGGCTTGTATTTAGATCAACTTTTTCGGCACCAGAGATTTTAAGTGAGTATGGTTTAATTTTCGTAAAAGAAGTTCTTGCTCTTTTTTTATTACTTTTTTGAGTGTAATAGGGTCTTTTCTCGTTAACATTTCTAAATTGGTCTTTTGTAAAGAACACAAAAAGCTCGCTTATATTTGATATATTTGCAACAGCCTTTTCATGTACTTCGGAAAAAGGACAGACATTTGTAGATATTTTACATAGAACAGTGCATGGAATAGCTATCAGCAAACAAATTAAATCTAAGAGAGATAATTTACTACCAGGAGCAATTACCTCTTCATAAAGCCAAGTAAGTAAATAAATATCCCAAGGGTGATTTAAGCTGTTTTGTAACGAATGCATGGCTTGCTTCACTATTTCTATTATGGCTAAAGTAATATTTTCAGCTGTGTCAACAACAACTGTTGAAACAATATCAAACATTCGAGATATAAGAGTACCTATATCTAATTTGGGAATGTTGAGCATAAATTCATCACCAAGCTGTGAAAAAGCGTCCTTAAATACTCTTAACTGGTCTTCTGCCAATCCTTCTAAAGTTATTTCATCTTTTTTGATAGGTACTTTAGGTTGATACGTTTTTGGATTTGTCAGGTACTGATTAGCCCAACTTACTTGTGGAGTATTTAATGGAGAAGCTGTAGGCTTTGAATCTTGAGAAATTTTTTTATTGGCAATATCTGAGGGTAACTCAGGTCTCTTTCCCATTACATCTTCACGAAATCTATTGAAAAATTCATGAACATTGCCTTGAAATTTACATAGTTGATCTTCAGCACTATTCATTGAACAGTTAACAATACCTTTAAAAACATTTTTAGTGCGTAAGATATCATCCCAATTAAAAACAAAACCAATCCACTCAATTAAATCGTTTAAAAATAATGAAATTTTATCAAAAATCCACATCATCGCAGATAAAACAGTTTCACCCGTTTTAATGACAAATTTGTATATTTCACCAGCTATTTCGATAACAAAAGTAACAACGCTCCCCATGACTTCGAAAACAAAATTTGTGATATCAACGACCCTATCACCAACCCATTGAAGAAAACTACCTATTGAATGACCAAAGTCATTTAAGGGATCAAAATTTGCTAGCGACACTCCATAGTTAATATTATTTTTTTGCAAGAGAGACTGTAAATTTTGTTCCGCTTGACTCCCTGAATATAAAGATATCTTTTTTTTATTATTGAACTGCAAATGCCATATTTCATTTACTCCATTTTGGTTAGCTGGTTCTTTTTCTAGATGTTCTTTGGCATCCAATAATTTTTGAATCACCTGAGAAGCTTTATTCATCGTATCGTAATTAGGTTTATTTTCTTTGCCTTTCCACAGCGAAGTTGAATCTTGTTTCTTTGCATTATCAAGATCTTTGCCTTTTTGTAATGTTCTAAGGCGTTCACAAGTTTTATGTGTCAGATCAATAACAAGATCATTTTTAAGAAAATCTGCTTCGACATATAATATCGGGGCAGTAATATTAGTGACTTCCTTCATTAGATTGATTGTTCCCATAGCACCTAGCGAGATTTCAACGTATTTATTAGGAGTGAGTAAACAGTAGCCTATAGCATTAATATTCACATAGGCTGCTGAGGATGTACGAAGCCTAACCTTCTTTCCAAAGTGTTTTGGGTCACATTGTAAAGTTAAGGAGTAGGTGTCAATTTCTCGGCCCTTGTTAGACGTTGGAAGGAAAATAGACTTCTCATCCCACAGGGTTGTTGCTGCATCCTGCCAGAAATGTGAGAGCGTATTATCACTTTTGATATAGAAGAGATGATTAGAAATTTCATCGCTACACAGGCAGGTAAATTGCTCTACATTACTCATTAACGGGAGTGGTTTGTTCCACTGTGAGTTAATTGTACCGTCATGCCAATGGAATTGATTTTCTACTAAATATAAATTTCTCTTTTGTCCCTGTTCTTCCCCCCGTAACCAAATAGTAATTTTATCAGCCTTTGTTGTAACCTCTATATGCTTAAAGTTTATTTCACCTGTTTTTTCGACAACTGTTTGTTTCAAAACTGTGGGGTCAGTAAAAAGAAAAACACCATCTCCTGCTGTATAGAGATGATCTGTACTTTCTTCACCCTGAATAAGGACAAAGTCCTCAAGAGGACCACCCGTATCGTATCGGTAAGTAGCTGTTTTGTGATATTTCGGATCGGGAAAACTTTGAAACAACATGGTTTGGTTTTCTCCCAGTTGATAAAGCAAAAAAACGCCCCTATTGCCATGAACTTTCCCCAAGCCCATCTGTAACACAGTGCTGCTATTCTCCGGTAATTGGTATTGCTGTATTCCACTCTTGGCATCAAGGGTGTAATATTTTGCATCCTGTGATTCTGTTTCTGTTGCAAATAAAATTCCTTCGGGATCGGCTTTTATGAGATTAATCGTTTCTTTATTATTTTCTAATTCAAACTTTTGCCAAAAAGAAGCGGGTTCAAATGTTTCCCAATCAATATCAGGTAATTGAGTAAGCTCATTGATAAAAAGCGAGGTAACTCCTTCATTTTTTGTCGCCATTCCTACAAGAAATGCTCCTGAGACATCCTGACTAATATCAAAAGCAGTCACTTCCCCTAAGTCTTTTGAAAGCTTATGTTGCTCCCAGCCCGACATGGTTCCGTCTTTAGGGTAAATGACAAAAAGCTCTTGTTTGGCGTTTATAGAAAAAAGCAAGGGGGTCTCGCCATTATGGATCACTTTTAGCTGATGACTACCGTCTACAGGGGATTCAGCGACATAATTTTTCATCAATTCACTGTGGTAAGAAACTTCACCGTCTTCTGATAGGGTACTTGTACAGGTGTTATTAAAACTCATAAGGTCCTCCCAGACTCTTAAATTATATTTCAATAAATTACTATTTATTGCTTACTGGCATATAAGCGATATCAAAACAAATTGCATTATCTATTGGACTTTTAGATTTTTTATCAGAGTCAAACAGGCGAATATTTTTATATGTGTAAACATTACCTAAAGGTAAAACAGTTTTTTGAGCTGCTATAGTTGTAAATTCAGATTGCAGTTGAGGAAGGATTTTGTAAAAACACTCTTCCATGCGAGAATGTGTAGACAGTAAGCTTTCTTGAAGTGTTCTACTGACATCAGGAAATTGCTCTTTTATTTCCTCCATATTATTTTCAATAAATACTTCTTTCTCCTTGTTAATTACAATATCAATTTTGCCCTTTTGACCACAACGAAACTCTATATGTAATTTAGAAATTCTTCCTTTATTGTCTGGTTTATTACTTAAATATCCTGATATGGTTTTATGCCCCAACAGTCCATCGGGTTTCTTGAGAGTAACATCAACATGAATCGTCATGCTCAACACAATATCTAGATAATTATTGTGTTTTGATTCCACGGAAAGAGATATATCATAATTATATTTTTCCTCATATTCTGCCATTTTTATTATATATAAACCACTTCGACTTGTTGTTTCAATAAATAAACTCCCTTGCAAATTCGCATCCCATAAATAATCATTAGCGGCTTTAAACTCTATAGGACTAAATCCCTTAACAGATATTTCTTCATCGCTAATCCAGCTACGTTCGGCTCTGAATTCCTGCTTAGAAAAATTAGCTACATATTCATTAAATGTATTTTGTATTATGGGAATGATAGTTATATCAATATATTTGACTTTAAAATCGTTATAATTAAGAAAAAAAACACCATCAACACTAGCATCTTCATTGGTGATCAAACTCCGTGATAAAATTCCGCAATCTTGAGCTTCAGGAAATTCCCTTCTATCTATCATCATCAGAAAATTTAGAGCACTAAGTTCCGATTTTTTATTATACGATGTTGAATAACGACAATTAGTCGGTTGAAATGATGCTGGTTGGCTTTCATGATCAATTCGTTTAATTGAATGCCCTAAAATATAGGGATTTTGCGTCTCTGCTAGTCTTTTAAAATAATTTGAAATTAATATTTGAAACGTGTCTAATGCTGAAGGTTCGTCAACAATGATCACGCTTTTACTCGTGTCATATCGAGTGAAATTTGTATTTGTGAAATCCATAAATAAACTTTCAATTGTAAAATATTTATCAGATATTCCGTCAATACTATCTTTAACTTGTTTAGTCGCTTCTTGTGTAACGGTTAGAGAGTGGGTATTACCGCTAACAAACTGATCGGCAGGATGGCTTATTAAGCCGATGTTTACCTCAAAAATATACTTCCAGCCTTTCATATCCTCAGTCATACGTGTTGCAGATGGCCCGAATCCTTTCCAATACGATAATGTTCCACTAGTAAAATAAATTTCTAAATTTATTTTTTTCCTATCATCTTCAATAATTGAAATAGTAGGACTTTCAATTTTAGCTTCGAATTCACTTTCAGTAGACTCATCCTTTGCATTCCATTTATTAGGAATTACATTTCTATGATAAAGTTGTTCAAACTGAAAATTAATTGTGTTTTCTGATAGGGCAAGAATAATGTCACACCCTTTTAAGATACCTTCAACCATAATTTAATCCTCCTGATCATGCGGCTCAACTACAAAAACAACATTAAACGACTGCTCATATAAACCAAAGTTTTTTACTCTTGTAATAGTACTTGCGATAAGTACAGTTTTTGTTGTTTATATTAATACTAGTAGAAAATTAACAATGAATATAAACATAATTAAGGGTATAGCAATTTGACAAACAGTTCTTTAAATCAAAAACACCCATTACAGACTCTCCAATATCTAACACAAAATTAGGGAGTAAGGCAGATTTACATCATTAATGTGGGTATAGGTCGCTTTACTGAACTGCTACATGAAGCTACAGCCTCTAATATTTGTATGTACTTGTAAAAACCATCATAGCGTTCACAAAGCAACACCATTTCAGCACAAGAAGCTGAAACCATTAATTCCTTCAAAAGCGCCATATAAGAATTTAAGCCAGTTAAAACTTCGACCTCTTTACCACCGTGTTTTAATATACCTTTAACATCTTCATTAATTCTTTGTGCTAAACGCACCTGTTTGGGTTTTAATTGTAAAGAAACGCTTTCATGAGCTGGTTGACATTGATATTGTTTCATATAACCACCGTTTAAATGATTTTTATTATTACTGCTCACGTTGACTGTATTTTTAGGTTATGCCTAAATATACAAGGTGATTGCTATACAAAATAGCATCACTGGTAATATTTAAGTGCAGTAGACAAGTGTTTTGTTTTATCTACATTTTTCATAGAACAGCTTTAAGTATAGATACTTACCTAACAAAATTTTACAAATATCTAATTGATCACATTATGGGTATTACGAAGACACACTTCATCCACAGGTCTACCAAGCAAGTACCCTTGCACATAGTTACAACCACATGAACGAATTAAATTTAGCTGCGAAAGCGTTTCAACCCCTTCAACCACAATAGTTTTATTAGCAATAAACACTAACTTTACCATTGCGTCAAAAAACAGCGCATCATCAATGTTGCGATCAATATTTTTCACAAAACTACGATCAATTTTAACTTCATCAATGGGAAGTAGTCGTAGGGCTTCAATCGTGGCAAATTTTATTCCAAAGTCATCAAGAGATAAACGAACACCAAGCCTTTTAATGACGAGTAGTCGCTCAATTAATAACGGATCGTTCAAATTAAATTGTTCCGTTAGTTCAAATTTAATATATGAAAGAGCGTGAATTGAATCGTTTAGTACATCGGTTAATGCGGTATAATATTTGTTATTCAGTAGCATTAAAGCACCGATATTCACGGAAACAAAAAAAGATCCTTTATTGTCCGGTGTACAAAACTCATTCACTAAACCAATCGCATCATTGAGTCGCAGTATGTTTAAATTGGCGTACAATTGATGAGACTCATTTTCTAGAATATGAACAAATTCGCCCCCTTGATATTTATTCCATCGAGACAAAATTTCATACCCTACGATGTTATTTTCAAGATCAAAGATTGCTTGAAAAACCGGATAAATTAAATCTGATGCAATATCTTGAGAAAAGGCATTAATCAACGCTAAATTATTTTCACTTCTAGTAAACACGTCCATAGGATTATGGTTACCTTATAACAGTTATGTTTTAGTAAATTATTTAACACGCATTGATAATGCATTATTGAACTTTAATAATAAAAATAGTGCTGTCTATATTTGAATTTTAGACCCACACCAATTGATATGTCAAATTTATTTATTGAATAAACTCTTTTAAATTTCATTTTAAAAGTGTTTTAAATTTCTTTTTAGGCTGAAAAATACTTTTTTTTTGATTTGTGACTTAAAATTAGTTATTACAAATTTTATAAAAGCATTAACATACTAGTTATGAATGACGTTGAAAAAATTAAACTACTATTAGTAGACAACCCACTTTAAAGTAATATTCAATATAAGCACTTGAAAATAAGACACATGCAAAATATAGCATTTACCAATAATTATAGATTAGTACAATAAAGTAGACTTACTACGCTGGGTTTTTATATATTCAATATCCATTTTAAAAGGGTCTATATTTAATATATAAAGTATCCAGATAAAATATTAAAGTTCGGTAATTAAAATACCCATAATTAGAGGGAAAAGTTTATAGCAATAACAATTAGCTTTCTGTAGAAGTGTATTAGAATCACGAATTATAGAGATATTCTCAAGATGCTAATTCAAGAAAAAGAATTAAACGTTTACGCAAAGACCAACTTCATCGAAAAGGTGTCTGCGACTAGAAGTGAAAACAATATTAAACCCTTATGGCAACTAGAATTTAAAATTAAAGGAGAAAGTGAAATTGCCTTATTAATAACAACATTGAATAAACCAAGATTGTTTCCTAATGTTGATTATCTAATAGAGTACGTTAATATTTGGTGTCCAAAGATTGAACAGATAGTTTTTAATATCAAAAAAAATGAATAGCATTACATTATGTATTTTATTCAATGATGACGAGGGCACGACTAAATTTATCAGAAAAAGACACTCAAATAATTTATTATGACGCTATTCCCATTAATAAAAAGATCAATATTATTTTGCTTTATATCAATACGATACTGTATATATGTGGGCGTTTTTTACCGCTTTTGTAGTTTGACTATATTTAGGTGTTACCCAATAACTTAATCATGATTGCATTCAATCTAAAATAACCTAGCAGTAAATACCTTTTATGCAATCAAATAACCTTTCCGGAGAAAGCCGGTACACCTTTTTATGCCATCAAAATTGAACCGCTTACGTTAAAACATATATTGTCGGGCAAAAGAAAAAGCTCCTTGCGGAGCTTTCAGTAGTCAAGTGGCTAATAAGCCCATTAAGCAGAAATATCAAATAGATCAAGCTGATCGCTTTTCTCTAACAATCGCATAGGACGCAAAGTAAGTGTAGGTTCTTCAACGGCAATCGTTTCAACAACCTCTTGCTCCGGCTCACATTCAACAGTTTGTCTTGTTGAGCCTTTAATCAGTTTAAGTTTCCATAAACCAATATGGTAAGCAGGTGTCTACATCACTTTATTGATTTCCAGCGTTAATGTGTTACCTATCTGAATACGTGCGGGAATGTGAAGCAAAGCAAGTTGCAAATAACACATCATTACAGGTAAAGGATCAATATCAGTACATTGTACAAATAATTGCGTTTGAGGGTTATAACCCCTTTCCAGCAATTCATCTACTACGGCTAATATCATGCCTCCTGCACCGCAAGCGGGTTCATCAACGGTGATAAAATAATGTTCATCAAAATGTTTATCTATGCCTGTTAACGTCATTTTTGCCATTAATTTGCACAAATGATATGGAGTGAAAAACTGACCACTATGGCGGTTTGATATTTCAATTTCCATATAAACCGCCCCTAAAAAATCAGTAAAACCGATTTCAAAAGCGGTAACGACATAAGCAAACAATTTACATATTTTATCAACGTCCTCTTTTTTGTATCGACCGACAATCAACAGATATTGTTGTTCTAAATCATCATCCATGTTAGCCGCATTATGCAATGATATTGCCGCCATTTGAACGAAGTCATTAAACACTTCAAAACGTCTTTTGTTATAGCCAATACTATTAAAAAGTTTAATAAACTCACTTTTGCATTGTTCGATAGTTGTGACTTGCTGCATCATAAATTTCCTTATGTACGCAGCTTTCTAACCGTCCAAGGACAGCTAAAAAGCTGCCCTTGGATGGGTTACGTCTAAAAAGACAATTTGATTATAAATTAAACATTAGAAGAATGGGTCTAACTACAAAAGCGGTAAAAAACGCCCACTAACCCACTCCATCATATTGATATGCAACAATATTATGTTGACCTTTTTTTCAAAAATATCGACCTTTTGTATGATTATCAACCAATGGACAAAGCTAATATCCGAGTTAAGTCAAATTCGTCATCATTAGCAGAATCTCTGGTAAAATCATATTGGCCATGAAGATTAATGTGCCGCCAAGTCAAAACAGAACCGTTAAGGATAGATTGCACTGCATTTGCACGTTCGTCGGCATCTTTTAGATGAGTTAAATACTGGGATAAATAGAGGTAATTCCATAATACAATGGAATTTTGAATGAGCATTTTACAGGCTGCGGTGAGATCTTGCTCATCTTTGTCACCTTCTTGAATTTCTTGATTGTTTGCAAAAAATATTGCTTTGGCAAGCTTGTTAGATAATTCAACACGATTAAGTTGTTTTTCAATGCGCTGCCGTAACTCTAAGTCATCATAATAAGTTAATATGAAATTTGATTTCATGATCCGGCCAAATTCTTTAAGTGCATTGTACAAAGGGATTTGCTTGGTATAAGAATTAAGCCTAGAGAAAAGTTGAGAGGCTGATGCTTTTTTTAGCTTGATTGTTACCATAAAACGTAATATATCCTCCCAATTATCTTTGATTAATTTTTGTCTGATTGCTCGACTTGGCTTTATTGCATGGCCTTTTTCGATGTGTGTGTTCTTACCATCAAATTCATAGATAGTTTGGCTTCCTAATCCTTTTATTCGAGGAGCAAAT
>JABSOJ010000518.1 GCA_013216005.1 Alteromonadaceae bacterium
GGTTGGGATGATGACTATATGATGAAGGTACTTATGGTTGGGTTGACAATTGGTTAATTAAGACCCGTTTGCCCTGACTGATGGTAAAGCGTGTCACAACTAGCGTCACTTCTCACATAGAGCCAATATGCTTATCACGTCATTTAATCAAAATCGATATAATCTAATAGGTATAACCAAATTCATATAACCATCAAGTTTTCCGTATCACCTAAATTTTAACGCATTCATTTATTTAACGTTTTAATCGTTTTTTTCAACATACCATTGCCGGTTCATCTGCCAGCAATAGATTTAGCTTGCTTTGCCAAAAACTACTGTCTGACCAGCGCGACTCAAGCCGATATAAATTCACTAGCTCATTAAGGTAAGAATTATAAATGGATGTCATTTTTTTTGCATAACCGTTTAGACTGTTACCCTTGTTAGTCAATTTTTGATGTATTGCAGTAGCCGCCTTCTCAAATGTATACACTGCTGACGAAATTACCACGTTATCTCAGGCAAGGTTGGTGTGTCTGGACCATTGCCCTTCAAGCTCTAACAAGGGACTTTCTATGGATTTCGTAAGCTGTTTTGTTTGTCGGCATTTTGACTAGTTAGTGCCTGAACGGAAAGTCTACATGTCTTATTACGTATGGGGTGTAGCTGCTTTTAAAGTTTGAAGATCTTTGGAAATCAGTCGGTTTTGATGATAATTCAAGCATATTATGTGTTTTTGGGCCAAATTTTCAAAATCTTCGTTTTTAAAAATAGCTCGAAGAGCATATGTAGTAACACTTTCAGGGGTTTCCGTTCAGGCACTAGTTAACCTGAACTCGGAATAAGCAGCATTTGCTCAATATTCCCCTTTTTCCAATTCTCTGCGTTAAAACGCAGATAAATTGCCAGCTATTCATAAACGTTTTGCCTTGATAATAGAAAAATATAAACATTGAGTGAGGATTTAATATTACAGCGTTATCCTGTGATTTACGTGTATCATTAACTTACATGCCTATGCATTTTACTCAGGTTAGGCTATAACTCTCCTGAATTTAAGTGATTCCGACTAATTTCATAGGCTATGTCGAAAATTGAAGCTAAACAAAGAGGTAGGATGGGTTAGCCAACGGCGTAACCCATCACATTGTGACTATCTTTCCTTAAGTGTGAGGAATAAATATATTTTGATGGGTTACGCCTGCGGCTAACCCATCCTACGCAATAAAGTTTCTATTTTGCAAAAGTTGACACTGCTTTTATATAATAAGCACAATAAAAACAGTTTGTTATAATGTGAAAAATTAACTGCGATACTGTCAATTTTAACAATGTTTTGTTGGTATTTTCAAATTACCTGAGCAGACTACAGAGGCAAGTTAACTTATGGATTTTGTTGAAACATTAAGTGCTCATTATCCCGGTAATGCATCTATGTCAGGATTAATAACTTTAAATAGAAAAGAATAATGTACACGCCATTTATCGCCGCTACAGTTTAAGGTGACTGTTTGTTGGTTTAATCGAACGATCTCACCATAGCGCTCAACGTTATTTCTATCGATAAAACCCACTTTATCTTTCACCTTAACTTCATTTCTTCCCAGTCCGGCCTTTTTGTTAGTGTTCGATATATTAGTATCGATTTCATTGATGTTGATAAAGTAATAAGGGATTGTCCAAATGGCTCCGTCGGGAATATTTTTGACAGACACTCTGGTTCTATTGAATTTGGTAACAGATGCTTTAATGTTTCTGTTTTCATCCGGTTCAAAGTACTGAATTTCTTGTCCGATTGTTAGGTTTTGTTTAAGTTCCAAAATACGTTTTGGATCATCCAACATCCTTTCAATAGCTGTTTTAATTCTGAATAAATCAAAACCTGTTGCATTATTAAGTGCATCAATTACTTCTGAGTAGTTCACTGCTTTTTACCTATAATTTTAACTAAGTTAATTAGGAGGAGAAAATGTGTTTAAGCCACTATTTCACGACAAACCAATGGTTGTTTATAATGTTTATTTATAATGGTCGGTTATAAAAAATCAAACTCATTTTTTTCAACGTGATGATCATCTAAAATTGTTTTGCTAGTGTTCGTATGGCCCTAAATTGTCATATATCTGTTTAAGTTTGTTTTGGCATCTTGTATATTTCCCAATAAATAATCAATTAGCAATTGAATATTTTTGGAACAATCATTTAAGGTATTTATTGAACGAGCATTATTTAATAAACGTTTTTCTACATCTTTAAGCCAAATATAAACGGCTATTCCATAATTATAAGGAATAGATATTTGGGCACCAATCAAACCGGGTAACAGTTCATATTTGTGTATTATCATGTTTAAGTTGATACAGTCCATAGCCTGTGTAGGTTTGAACTCATGTAAATTAACATAAAACATTGTTGAACTGTAACCCTAATTTAGCCTATATGGTCAGTGCCGGTAAAAGTATGCTTGCCTCCTATGTTCATAAAGTTTCATCCAGAGCAAAGAACTCTTTTGTACCTGTTAACATGGGCGCGATACCAGAGAGCTTATTCGAAAGTGAAATGTTCGGACATGTTAAAGGGGCTTTTACTGATGCAAAAGAAAATCGTATCGGCCGCTTTGAAATGGCTGAGCAAGGTACCTTGTTTTTGGATGAACTAGCTAATATACCATTAGCGCAACAAGCAAAATTATTAAGAGTTTTAGAAGAAAGTAAATTTGAACCTGTGGGCAGCAGTAAATCTTTATTTGCGGATGTACGTATTATTTCGGCAACTAATTGTGATTTGTCCGCGGCTATTGTTGATAAAACTTTTCGGCAAGATTTATTTTATCGACTAAATACGATCCAATTAAGAGTACCTTCCTTAAAAGAACGTATTGAAGATATTGCACCGCTCGCTGAACATTTTTTACAAATATTCAGTATTAAATATCGGCTATGTTCCATAATGCTGTTGTCCCCCATATGCAGCAGCCAATATTTGCTGCTTATCTAGCTTTGCGTTAC
>JABSOJ010000519.1 GCA_013216005.1 Alteromonadaceae bacterium
CTTAATTAAAAAAGAGTATTGTGGTATTCTTTAATTCGTTTTGTAAGATGGCTTGTTTATAGATTGGTTGTTTATAGGTGGATTTGTTCATAGGTGGATTGTTCATAGACGTAGCGCATTAATTGAATTGCTTATGTCGAAGTAAATTGTGTCGAAGTAAATTGTGTCTGTGATAATAACAAATTGTTTGCATTTTATTTATTGGTTAATTACAACAAGCTATCTCAACTTTTTAAACTTGATAATAGATTTCGTAGGATGGGTTAGCCGAATGCGTAACCCATCAAAATATTGATTTTAGAAATAAACAGTTAGTTCTCCCATTAAATGATGGGTTACGCCAATGGCTAATTCATCCTACAATTGTTTAGCATCAATTAACTGGGATATGGCAAAGTGAATCAGCATTAATTTATATCTTATTAATATTATGGATAATGACTAATAAGTAACGAGTAGTAGATAATGACAATAGATTTAGTAACATCGTTAAATAATAACTTTGGTTATAATGAGTTTCGTCAGGGACAAGCGCAAACTATTAATCAGTTACTTAATGGTAACTCCTCTTTGTCAATATTTCCTACGGGTTCAGGAAAGTCTCTTTGTTACCAATTGACAGCATTACATTTACCTCATCTAACATTAGTTGTTTCGCCATTATTAGCTTTGATGAAGGATCAATTAGATTTCCTTGCCAGTAAGGGGATTGCTGCTGCCAGTATAGATTCAACGTTAAAAGGTAATCAAAGCCAGGAAATAATGGCTGGTGTGCGTAGTGGAAAAATTAAAATATTGATGGTTTCTGTTGAGCGTTTTAAAAATGAACGTTTCCGTCAGTTTATTCAATCTGTTACCGTTTCTATGCTTGTTGTGGATGAGGCTCACTGTATTTCTGAGTGGGGTCATAATTTTCGACCTGATTATTTGAAGTTACCTAATTATCGTCGGGAGCTAGATATTCCATTAGTGTTGTTACTAACAGCAACAGCGACGAAAAAAGTTAAATTTGATATGGCTGCTAAGTTTGCTATAAATGAACAGCATATTGTGCAAACTGGGTTTTATCGCGCTAATTTGGATTTATCGGTTATTGCGGTTTCGTCAGCACAGAAAAACACTAAATTATTAGCCGTACTTTCTGAGCAAAGTGCTCAGCTGCCTGACTCTCTGTTACAACAATCTCAGCAACAATACTCTCAGTTACAACAGCCTCAACCACAACAGCCTCAGCCAGAACGTGCATGCTCTGGCATAATTTATGTGACACTGCAAAAGACGGCAGAGCTGGTCGCTAACTTTCTTATTGATAATAATATCAGTGCTTCAGCTTATCACGCTGGATTTGACAGTGATAAGCGTCAGCAGATACAAGCTGACTTTATGGTAGGAAAAATAAAAGTCATTGTTGCAACCATAGCTTTTGGTATGGGTATTGATAAATCTGATATTCGATTTGTTATCCATTATGACTTACCAAAATCGATAGAAAATTACAGTCAGGAAATTGGTCGGGCAGGGCGTGACGGACTATCTTCAAATTGTATAACGCTTGCTAATTTAGATGGCCTGAATACGGTAGAAAATTTTGTCTATGGCGATACACCTGAGCTAAGTGGTATTGAATATTTGTTAAACAGTATTAAAACGGAATGCCAAAATGGTTTATGGGAATTGCAGCTAATTTCACTTTCCAATGCCAGTAATATTCGCCAGTTGCCAATGAAAACATTATTAGTTCAATTAGAATTATTTGGTGTTGTTCAGCCTTTGTATGCTTATTTTGCTGATTTTAATATTAAATTATTACAACCCGTTGAAACTATTCTGGCAAAATTCAATGAAGACAGACAAACTTTTTTATCCACCATCTTTAGACATACCCAATTTAAAAAAATTTGGGGTAGTTTAAATTTTGAAACGTTACTTCAAAACGTTAACGGTGACCGAAATCGTGTTATTGCTGCTTTAGAATATTTACAGGAACTGCAATTAATTGAATTACAAACTGAACGTATGACAGAGGTTTTTAAAGTAAATACAACAGAGCTTGCCGATCCATCCTTAGCAAAAAACCTTCATCATTACTTTGTCGATAAAGAACAAAAAGAAATTAAACGTATTGCGGCTTTAGTTCGTTTTTTTCAATTAGACCGTTGTTTAAGCGTGAATTTGTCTAAATATTTTGATGATCAACAAGTGCCTGAGAAATGTGGGCATTGTTCAGTTTGCAGGGGGCAAAATGCAGTTTTAAGTTACTCTCTACAACCTCAATGCCCCAGTGATGAAAAATTATTGTCTGTACTTACCGGATTGTTAAATCACCTTAGGGCTAAAACAAATCAGGCATTATCTATTGATAGCTGTTGTCGATTTTTGGCAGGTATTAGTGTGCCTGTTTTTGCACGATATAAGGTCAGACAATTACCCGGTTTTGCTTTATGTGAAAAGTTACGCTATGCGGAAATTCGCCTCAAAGTTGAAAGTATTTGGTCGTTAATAAATATAAAGAATTGAATTATTTAATCTTTTTAAGCTAATGAGTCACTATAAGCATCATGGCAAAAAAGGCAATAATCACAACATTAAAGGTTAAAATATAAGCAAACCCTTTAATCCCGTCTTTAACTGTGAAGCCTTTGCTATTGAGGTACAACCACCAAATGGTGCACATGAACAATGGTAATAAAAAGAACAGTTTTATCATTATGTTAATTATCTAATTAATATGCTTTTCAATATCATAGGTGAAAAAGACAAAAAGCGCTATCCAAATAATATCAAATGCATTAATAAATTGATTAATACCAATTGGTCTAGTTAATTAGTTTAAATTAATTATCGGCGGTAAACCTTATATCAACCAGCATAAATAGCTGGTCATTTTCAGATGGTTTAAATATTAAATAACGGCTCTGTTGTAGCTAATTGTTGTCTATACTTATAAATGAACGTAACTTATTGAGGTGCAAGACAATGAGAACAAA
>JABSOJ010000520.1 GCA_013216005.1 Alteromonadaceae bacterium
ATACAAATGATTGGATTGATAAATGGAAGACCGTTGTACTAAATAGTGTACAATAAAACTATTGCTGTGACACTTCCGTACACCTTTACCTATTTGATGAACTAATGAGAAGTATTTATCTTCGATGACATCTGAGCAATCGTATATCTCAAATTTTTCAATAATATCAGCTAGCTTTTGAGAGTTTAAAAATGGCTCTACTTTTTTTTGCTTCGCATTTAATGAATCTTTAGTAGTCAAAATATCAGTGATAATTTTTAACCTTTTCTCTAATGACTTACTTTGCCAGTCTGCTAATTTGCTATTAGAGCCTATTTTCTGAGTAGTGATTAGAATTAATTTAGAATAGGTTGAATGATCAAATGCTGGATCTAGCCAATTAGCTAGTGTGTTCCATAAATTTTTATGAGAATCTGTTAATGGATCAATGAAATGTTTAACCTCAATGTTTGCTTCATCGGGTATAGCAATATCACCATCTTTTTCAAATAATAAAGACTGATTGGGTTTTAATTTAAAGCACCACTCAATAGCCAAATAAAACTGGTAAATGATCCCTTTTATACTTGCCGATGCATCATGGGCTACTGTCTTTTTCAAAAAAAGTCCTTCTTGAATTATTATTTTTCTATTTGTAGTTTAAATTTCAACTAACTACTTTCAAATATTTCCATGTACCAACGGGTAGTTGCTTAGCCCAGACTTTAGCGCTATCTCTAGTATCAAAACCAGTAATACCATATGCAGCTAATGCCTCGATTGCTTGAATCTCATCAGTTATTTCAGGTAAGCCTTGAACCATACCTTTGTATTGAGTAAAGCTTTGCTCTGATTCTTTCCAGTCTACCGTGCTTACATCATGCAATTTTAAATCATTGCCGTAAAAGGATGGGGTTGGAAATTCTTTTTTACCTATAACGTACCACTTTTTAAGCTTTAACATCGCCACTACTAAATTCCTTGTACCAACAATTGATAATGACAGTAACACATTAATAAATCTAGCTAAAATATATCAACAATAGATAAGCTCGATATTGATATCACGCAATAAAAAGCCCTATAGGTTATATAGGGCTATTTCCTTTGCTCCCAAAGAAGCCAAACCTTCGGGCAACTCCTGTGGAGCTAGTGTTTTGATTAAAATCAAATAAGAATAACTCTCAAGTGTCACCAGCCCCTTTTACTCTTATCTTAGCTTCTTTTCGATTCCAAAACTGAATGCATTCTCATCATAGGAACTTAATAAGTAAATTAAATCGTTCAAAATAAATGTCCAATAGATACTTTTTTTCATGTAAATCAGTTTATCCTCATCGGGAAACTCAACATTTTTAACAGTTCCATTCCCGATATGAGAAGTGACTATATAACAGATACCACCAGAGCTTTTAACTACATAGTTATGTTGAATACTTTTAATTAAATATTCATTGTTAATTAAAAGCTCATTTAATGAATTCGGGCATCCATATTCCCTGTTTACATACTCTTCAAACTTCGGTTTCAATTCCTTTAAGACCAACTTAGAACTATTAATAGCTACAGATAATTCGTTAGCCGCGTATATTCTTTCGTAAAAGCCCAAAGACACCAACAAAAGTGCTACCGCTACCTTTATTACGGTGTATTTTTTAGGCTCCTTTAATAAATGCACACCTACCAACAACAAGACTAAACTTACCATTGTAAATACAATAATTACTTGCATACTCTTTGCTGGAAACAAAAGCAAATACTGTAATAAATCTGAAAAGAACACTATAAAAGCTATACCGAGTAATATACTTAATACAGGCTTAACTATTTTCATTTTAATTTCCCCCCATATATTTCCGTAAAGCATTCATAGAAATATCTGGACGTTGGTAGATCCTAGGAGAAAAATAATGCTGAGCAGCAGCATTACCCTGATTATATATCCATTGGTGTGCGGCACCTCTCTGTGCTCCTCCTAGGATACTTTTTATCTCCCCTCCCATATAATTTAACGTTCCAAGCTCCTGGTTGACATTAAGATGAAGAGCTTCATGAACTAATGTGTCAACAAATTCACTAGTACTATAACGTCGCTCTCCGGAGTATATTTTTTCAAAATTCAGTTTAATACAAGAATCTGAAATACATGCTTGACCGATATTTTTGTCACCTAAGTTAGCAAACTCTATATCTATACCTTCTAACAAATTATCATAAGTTTCATTAACATATTGTTTTGCTTCATCAAGATCCGCCAAATTTCCTTTAACAATATCTGTTTTCTTTTGAAGTCCCGCTTTACCTGCATTATCTTCTTTAGCAAATAAGTTTCCTTGTCTTGCCTCGCCCAGTACTCTAGCAAAAGCAGCACCAAATGCACCGTTAGCAAATTTACCTCCAGTTAACTTGGATATAGTTCCACCAACAACAGCACTAGCTACAACTCTTCCAACGGCTGTTTTAATGGCACTTATCTGTCCACCTAAAGCAGCTCCTACTCCTGCTGACCAGAATCCATGCCCAAACTTGCCTCCCATCGCCTTGCTCGCGAGTCCTCCGACAATTCCATTGGTTATGAACCCTCCTATACTATTTGCAGCACCACCAAAGCCTGCCGTGAATGCACCAACAAAAGCACCTTTAAGGCTACCAGTTGCAACATAACCAGAGATAAAACCTAAGGCTATTATATTAACGCCAGGAATAAACATTATTGCTATTGATGCTATTTGTCGCCAATATTTTTTAATCCCCTTAAATAGTGATTTAAAGAAATACCCACTCGGATCAGTATATGACATTGGATTATTGAGCACATACGAATAACGGTTATAACTCTGGCTATTCTTAGGCGCTTGAATAAACGGATCAGCCTGCAAAAACCTCCCCAAAGTTGGATCGTAGATCCGACCGTTCATATGAATAATATCAAGCGCTTCAATATGTTTATGACCCGTATATCCCCTGTCCGTCGGTGA
>JABSOJ010000521.1 GCA_013216005.1 Alteromonadaceae bacterium
TAATTGGGTTTGCCGTAATAATCCGAGTTATCTTGATTTAACAGAGAACAGGTTAGAACTTACTCCTAGACAATAGCTGGTCTGGGGTCGAGTAGAACGACCAGACCCGCTTTTGATGATGAGCCTGTTTTGGTTAAGTCGGAATTACTCTATACCCTTTATAAGTTCAATGTATAAAAGGTCGATTAAGCGGGTCAAAATGTAATGGATCTCAGTTCGGGTTAAGATGATGTAAAATTGGTACTTTCCGTCATCTCAAGTTATTCTTCATTTAGATCAATGCTGGATCTTTGAGTTTTACAATGCATCTAGTACGAGAGAAAATTAACGGACTAACTATTGAGAATAGACCATTTAACTAGGCCGATTGGTATTAAAACTCTAACTATTTATAAATGTCATGGTCTCCAACATCTATTAAAATCACTGTACCGTTATCTAAAAACTTGAGCGTGAGTAGTACCCTATGTTGCATATTTATTGAGATAGAATGACATGATTTCTGTTTTATTTCGTGCAGGCGCAAAGATGGATGGTTTAAGTTCAAACTCAATAATTTCAATGCTTTTGTATATTGATTGATAAGTTCAGGATGCTTTTTGAAGAATTTCTTTTCTCGTTTTTGATAGCTATGGGGGCGAATAATTTTAATCACGTTGTAAACTCTATTGGTTTGAGGTATTTCGTAATTCGTTAGCTAAGCTGTCAAAATTATTGATGATATCATAGTTACCGTTAGTGTAATCAGTCTCTGCTTCTTTAATTGCTTTATCTAGTTCGTATTCTCGGTAAGCATTATATTCAGCAATATCTAAGACGATATACTTGGGCTTACCACGTACGTCAATGGTTACTTGGTGTTCATTACCACTATGCATTGCTTTTTCAAGCGCAGTTACACCACCTCTTTTTAATTCATTTGCTGTAAGATAAACCATTCTATGTACTCCATTATTTT
Source organism: Alteromonadaceae bacterium (assembly GCA_013216005.1). Taxonomy (GTDB): domain Bacteria; phylum Pseudomonadota; class Gammaproteobacteria; order Enterobacterales; family Alteromonadaceae; genus JABSOI01. Next base: position 959 of record JABSOJ010000521.1, read on the forward strand.
AGCCTACTTTAAGGATAGCACTATTTAGTGTGCTATTCACAGCGTTTTTAAGGTACCTAAATTTGATTTTTTAAATTTCTAGCTAAAACGCAAGGATGCACACATGTTAAATGTTCAGTAAAGCGGTGGGTGGCTCGGTTGATTTAAAACCTGCAGCTTAAATGGTGATGGGTATATACCCGTTACCATTCAAAATGCGGTAATTTGCGGTGAATTAAAAAGCATAGTTACAAGACGTTGATTCGCCATATAAGTTATTCTTATTCAAGATTCAGCAACGAAGTAGAGTTGTTTTTTAAACGCATCAAAACCTGCATTTTGAATGGTGATGAGTATAACCTGTGTTCTGGATTTCTACCCGAGCTCTGAAGTCTATATTTTCAGGTGTTTTGGGTATCATCTGCTTATGGGAGAATAAAAAAGCCCGTTAATAATTAAATTAACGGGCTGTTAAATTAAAGGTTTATTATTAAAATTTAGGGAGCTGTTATTCCAGCGCAACCTAGGTTATCTATTGATAGATCTCCCGAATCACCCGTCGACCCCCCAATTTGCCAACTAAAGCTTTTTACTGCCGCTTTATCAAGAGCTATTCCAGTAGCCCAAGAAGGCTGACCAAGTTGTGACCATTGAATCACTTTAGTCGTCCAGTTATTGGCGCTAGCAACGCTGGTTTCGTGGAAGCCAAAATCGGAGACATTATCTTGCTCAGATCTGAAACTATGAGTACTGCCTTTATAATCATATTGAATATAAGTGCAATTGCTCAGATCTACCGCTGTAGCGCTTGCATTCAGATCTAACAAAATCCCCACATAAGGAGCGTAGGCAAAGCCAGCTTGATCAAGCTGATAAGTGCCTTGGATATAACCATTATAGGGTAGCTGTCCGTCAGCAGTGATCACTGACTGGCCGTTAGCACTATTATCATTATATGAAGCCCACTGTCCGCCCCATAACGAAATAAGATCGTTATCTTCAACATTGTCGATTAGTTCAGCACCAGAGAGCGGATCTATAATAATTGGCCCTGCATTACGCCATGGCGCTGTTTCGGCATACTGAACGAGCTTCTGTTTTACAAATTGACCGTTTGATGTCAGGCTGCCATCAAGATTAAAGAAACTTGGTGGCTCATTTTTATCACTGATGGCCCAGCTCGCCCAAGAAAGCGAGTGGCTATCGGCCCAGTTCATCCAATCATCTCCAGACATTTCATGGTTACCGTTATCCCAGAATCCCCACTCGCTGCCAAAAATAGGTACATTTGAATTTTGTGCGGCATCTGCTTTATTGGCAACAGCCCAACCATGGCTACCAACATACCAGTGAATCGCGTAGGCAATATTCTCGCCAGACGGACGGTTCGCAGCCACCTGATCAACATCTTGAGACCAAGTAGGGGTGCCAACGATGATCAGGTTATCAGAATGTTGACGAATGACCGGAATAAGTTGATTGGCATAATCTTTAATTGTTGCCATAGGAATTTGTAACGGCTCATTCCAAATTTCAAAGATCACATTGTCATGAGAACCATATTTTTGTGCTGCAGCGCTAAAGAAATCTTTTGCCGCCTGGATATTATCGCTTGCAAGATGTGAGTGCCAGTCGATAATGATATAGATATCATTTTCTATGGCTGCATCAACTACGGTTTCAAGTCGGGTTTGGTTTGCTTTATCTTCTATCCAACCACCACCATCTTCAGCACCTATTGCCGCACGCACTAATTCGGCTTTCCACTCATTGGCAAAGGTACTAACTGTTTCAGCTGTATACCATTTTTCCTGTCCCCAACCTGTGTTACTCCAGAAGAAGCTAACGCCTCTTACTTGCACCGGTGCATTGGTTTTAGAACCTAAGATTTGACTACCACTAGTGATGAGTTCACCGTAGTAACCTACAGGACCCGTTGATGTAACCTACATTCCGCACATTTAAGGTATTGATTTAAATGGACTTTAAAAGTCATAAAATGTAGCCATGTATTTGT
>JABSOJ010000522.1 GCA_013216005.1 Alteromonadaceae bacterium
AGAGAAGAATTTGAACTTGAGATAGAATCCCAACAACTGTGCAAGGTGGTAATTTCAGCAACACCCGGAGAAATCCAATTAATAATTTCTCCAGCAGCAACCTTACAACCATGCTCATGACAAACACGTAAATCGACAGAACCAACCGCCCTATCATCTTTAGTCAGCGAATGAGCGACAAAATCTAACTTAAATGGTATATCCAAAACTACGGTATCAATCATCACGTGTTTACATGTAATAAATATTTAGATATAAATATATGCCATTCCATATTACATGTAAACATATTTAGAATAATTAAATAAACATGAGGTAAAATTACATTGAATAATAAAAAGAGACTCATAAAAATGGCTAGAGAAGATACAACGATAGCGATTAATGGAATAAGAAAAGGAATACTGAAGGATGCAGTTGTCGATATTACTATCGCAACAAAAGAACCAATCAAAACATCAACGATTGTTCAATATTTGATTGACAATTATTTAGATGAAGCAATAAAAGATCTAAAAGAAAAAAGAGTTGATTAAAGCCCCCTGTAAGTCAATAAAAACGGTGCTTATAACCAAAAGTAATATCTATATAACAGAGGTTTTGTCAAAAAGGGCCAAAACCACTGTATAAAGGGGTAAAAGCACTGTATAAATTCCGGATACCGGACAAGAATCCACTGTTATAGTATGTGGATTCTTTAAAATTCAAATTTTCGCTTCATAATGACCAAATCTCAGAATGATTTCACGCAGCAAAAGGAAAAAAATGAATATTTATTATCGAATAGATAGCCCTGACATAATTAATGTTGAATATGTTTTAGGTGATGAAAAAATACACGACTTTTTTCAATCTACATTCCATTTCAGTACATGGATTGAAGCAGAGCACAGTGAAGCTCAATTAATAGAAATTACAGACGAAAATTATCAGAAGTTGAAAGATGAAGGAAAAGTATCTTAATAAACGACTACTGTATAAACACTGTATAGGTGGTCAATTAATATACGATAATTCCGGATGTCCGGAGTTAGTTCGGGTGTCACTAGTACCCGAACTATTAAATGGTTGTTTTTTAACCACTCAAAAAATTGATTTAATTAAATTATATGCACAGTATAAATACACATCATCAAGAGGTTATTTCCTACCCCACATATAAATTTTACGCCTCAAACTTAAAGGAATTAATTTAGAAGTGACAAAATAATTCTTTATTTTTGATCCATCTATAGGTTCAATTATCGTACTATTAAAACCTATAGATATAGATTCTAATGTAAAATCAAATTTTTCTTTTGTTTTCAACACACCTGATGGTAGATTTGAACAAAAGTTTATTAAAGCTATATAAACAACATTAGAATCAAAGTTAGAATTTTCACAAAAATTACATAATAAATTTATTAAATTCGCCGTTTTCAAAATGCCTGTAAATGTTACAGATATGTTCCACTCATTAGATACTTTCTTAAGATAATAATTTTCAACATCAGCACCTAACAATTCTTTATCTACTAATCCTAATCTATTTGAAATACTTAAAATACATTTATGAATTATATCAATTTTATCATAGACATATCCCATAGATAAATCGAGTTCTGGATTATGTATTTCCCAATCATACCGTTCTAATTCAACCAATGAATTATAAATATCATTCATTTTTTCATCTAAATATTTCTGCGTAATCTTTGGTATTTCATATATACCTTTTCTACTCTCAGGAAATAATTTAAAATAAGTTTGTCTTTCATTGATCATTGATGTCGACAATCTCATTTTTTTTACATATTTTTCAAATTCATCTATATGTTTATAATGATTTGTAAATATATTTTGCTTCTCCGATGTTTCTATTTGTGCAATCATCAATTCAGATCTATGTTGTGCAGCAAATAATGCACCAATTGGAATTAATAATGATAATATCCCTATAGAAAATTTAAACTCCCCAAAAAAATCATTAAAACAACGAGCTTTAAAACACACACTATATTCAACTAAATATATATTACTTATAAAAATAAATAGTGAAATAAGTACAATAATTAAAGCCATTTTTCTAACAATATATAATTCAAAAAAACTTTTCTTTGGATCAAATAGCTTAGAATCATCTTTCCTTGCATCATGAAAAGTCTTAATTAATAAAAAACTCAACCAGAAAAAAAGTAAAATAAAAATAGTAAAATCAAGACTCATAAATTATTCCCCTAATTAATTTAATTTTGATTAACTATTGAATATTAACAAAAATTACTCTTTAAATTATTACCTATATTGAAAAAACATATAAAAATATAAAAAAAAGTCCATAATCCAGCAATGCAAGTAAAAATATCCTCAGACGATCCCATTTTTGAACAAGCCATCACGCTATTAAAATTAAAATACCGCACAGGTGCTAATTCTAAGGCCATAAAAAAAGCCTTATACGATTTCTATCGAATGGAAATAGAGAACGAAATTTTACGTGGTCATAATGATTCAATGACCTCTGAAATTGATCGCCTAAGAGAACTCCTAAATTTATACAAAAACTTTCAAACGGGTAAGAGGTGGAATTGTTTTAAATAGCCGTTATTTAAATTTTTACTGTAATAAGCCCCCTCTTGAATGGGGACAAAACTGTACCCAAAACGCTCCCCTAACCCATTTTAAAGCCCCAAATGGGCATTTACTCGGCTAACCATAATTATCGGAACTATCGGGCTTGTGGGAAGCCCTGTTGATTGGTTTGGTATGGATTTGATTGTTCATTATGATCCGCTGTGTGAAATCTGAAGCTGTTTTACTTATCATTGCCGTAGAATAAAAATACCGTATGGCCGCTATAAGGTATTTTATAAAAAACAAAAGACTAAAAGAAGTTTTGCAGGACGGAGGTATTTATTTTTATTAAAGGTAAACGGGTATAAAAATAAGCTATAAAGATCCC
>JABSOJ010000523.1 GCA_013216005.1 Alteromonadaceae bacterium
ACACAAATACATGGCTACATTTTATGACTTTTAAAGTCCATTTAAATCAATACCTTAAATGTGCGGAATGTAGGCTACATCCGGATTCAGCTCGTAAAATACATAGTTATCACCTGAATTTCCGTAAGTTGCCAATGTTCCTGTACCAAGACCAATAATACCGACAAGCTTAGTTTTATTAACATCTGCATATTGCAAAGCCAGCGATACACCTGTATCAAAACGATAATAACTCGTTGGAATGCTGCTACTGTAGGAAGATAAATATTGTGTTCCGTGTGAAGTTGCGCCATCAAACAGCATTCTCACCGGTTGTTCTACCTCTTTAAAATCTTTCACTGTTAACGTGCCATAAAAATTTCGACTATTGTAAACATCATTATTAAAATACAAATTGTTAAGTTTTATGAAATACAGACTGAACGCTAATAAACCTGCAATACTTAAAAAACACAAATAACCATTTTGTTTTACTACTCGCTTTGCTAACGTTTTATTACGATTTTCCTTCCATAAAGTAAAAGCAAATAAGACATAAACAAGCATTATACCTACGGGAAATTCGTAATATTGCATAAACACACGTTCAGCAATTATTGAGGTAAAAATACTCCCTACAACACCACCAACAGCAATAATTAAATAAAACAACGTCAGTTTATTTTTATCAGGCTTCAAACGTGCAAGTTCTCCATGACATAATGCATGAAAAAAATAAGATCAGGGAGTAAATAGTCACCTGACTCACAATATTAAACTGAGTTCCAATGAAGAACATCAATACGGCCGCTATAGAACAACAGATAAAAAAGATGAACCAATATTGTCGAACATACCATTTGTCGTTATTGAAACAGATAATATAGGTCAGCAAATAAATGCAAAGCGGCAATATCCACAAAAAAGGCGTTGGCGGGATATTTTGTGTCATCGCGTTAGTGGTAGAAACCATTAATATTACGCTAGCAGCTGAAAAGAGTAACCAGAGCAATATACTGCTTAATTCTTTAGATGAACTATCTTTTGCGGCTTCGTTTGAGGGATCGTCATTAGAATGAATTTTTTCAAATTTTTTACCAAACAATTGATATCCTGTAAAAAATATAAAAATAGCAAACACTCCATAACCAACCGACCAAACGTTTGCCTGAACCTTAGTGCTCATAATAGGCTCTATCAAAAACGGGTAGGATAAAAGCGCTAACAGCGATCCTAAATTTGAAAGTGAATATAAACGATAAGGTGAAGTGTTTGTCGGTATGTTGCTATACCATTTTTGTATCAATGGAGCTGTAGAAGACAGCAGGAAATAGGGAAAACCTATACCAAACAGTAACGATAAAATAATTTCAATTTGTGGTGCTTGCCAACCCAATGAAAGACTTTCAGTAAACGGAGCTATAGGTAAAAGCAAAAGGCTTGCACCAACCAGTACACTGTGAATAACAACTTGATGATTAACTTTATTCAGCTTTGTAAGGTAATGCGAATACAAATAACCTAACAGTAAAAAAAGTTGAAAAAACAGCATACAGGCAGTCCAAATAGCTGCACCACCACCAAAAAATGGCAATGCCATTTTTGCTAAAATGGGTTGGATCTGAAACAACAGGAAAGAACTAAGAAAAATCGTGATTAAAAACTGCATTATTTAACGGCTACATTCATGGTTTAGTCTGCTAACTCTTTTAAAATGATGAGTAATATTACACACTTCCGATAAGTTATAAATTAAATGTTTGTCGGATGAGCTATTGTTCATCCCGAAACAGGGTAGTAATCCAATTGGTATAACAAGGGCGGTCCAATGGTGTTCAGATTGTACCCGTGGCACTTCCCTTTATTCACCAAACTGAATTCGGGATGATAAATATAAAATTGAGGGAACTCAATGCTCCCTCCAAGAGATAATCTTTTCACTGGCGGCATATAATCCAACCACCAACTATTTTCCTGCAACACGGGCAGTAAACAACAATACATAACTATTTACAAAAAAATGAACGTTACGGTTTCTAATACTTTGATATTGTGGAATATTAATGTAGATTTAATAATGACTATGATTCGGGTACTACTGAGACGTATCTATAATATACCGTTGATACCTCAAAAGAAGTTAGGTGATTCTTTCTCATATCAAGCCACTTACCTGCAATAATATTCTCAAATAGGAAACAAATACATGAATGTTCGATACAAAATTTTCAAATACGGTTTAGCTGGATTCTTGACGACATTAGCGGTTGGGGTGTGCCAAGCAAGTGAAAACCCGCAAAGTGTACTGGAGCAATCGAACCTGAAGAAAGCGCTGTTTTGTATGGATCTCCTCGAAAACCGTCCTGATCTTGAGCCGTCGTATCGAATAAAGACTTTACGTAATGAATGCTTTGCCAAAACCTATATTCAACATTCACCGTACGTGAAAGATGGCCGAGATGTGGTGTTAAGCTTGTTTGCCAATCGGTATAAGAATCATCCGGAAACTTCAATTTCTATTAAACGAACCTCTTCTGAAAATGATCTCGTTTGGATCCACCTTCACGTCAAACGAACGCCGGAAGATCTTGGTCGTGCGGTTATCAACATTTTCCGAATGGAAGACGGAAAATTCGCCGAACATTGGAACGTAGTACAGGCTGTTCCAGAAAAATCTAAAAACAACAATACTATGTTTTAATAGCTTTTTATTGAATTACGCCTTACTTTCGTTCATTACCAGCAATGACAAATAAAAATATAATGACAGCAGTTAGTGGCAAATTTCACCTGAAATTGGCAAAGTTAGGAAGCGATATTTGGAATAAATGGGCTATAACTGTCATATCAGAAGAAAATATTGATAAAGTCGATGAAAGGTTTAAAAGCGGCTCTGTTGTAGATAATTGTTGTCCCTTCAAATGGAATTAAACTCAACCCTTATATCTAGGACTCTGTGACTAA
>JABSOJ010000524.1 GCA_013216005.1 Alteromonadaceae bacterium
AGCTTCTTTCTGCAAGGTTGCTGGATTATATGCAGTGAAAGTGAAGAGAAGGTGTTCGACTTGATTTGCTCTGATCCCATCGACCAATTGTACTTTTTCTATTAGATCTGAAAGTGCTTGGTTGCCTGTTTCCCTGAGCCTCTCGGCAACAAACTCCAAAGCATGTGGTGCTGGATAACCATCATCTAAATCAAGCTCTTTTCTTGCATCCTCTAGTATTCCCCGCCCAAGCTTTTTATTAGCTTTAGCCTCTGCTTTAAGAAATTTTATGGTTTGCTGTTGTTGGTCAACAATAATACCGATTACATCATCACCTCGCATCGCCATATTTCGATGATCGCGCCAACGAAGTTTTCGAATGGGAACGTTATATCCTAAAGATTATTCGATATAATCTGTAGCTAACACCTCACCTATATCACCAGACCTTATGTTTTTTACTTCAGGGATTTTGGTTAATAGTTTTTGTGCAGCGGCGGGTTTCCCTAGGCGTGCTAAAGTTCCTGCAATTGATTGAGGGTCAACGTAGTAATCAGGTAACACACCAATTAATGCGTTTTTAAGATTATCAAACTCTTCAGGCTTTAACGCCAACACTCTAAAAAAATTACTGCCTATTGCGTGTTCAAATATTTCTGACTTTTCCTTGAGTTCAAACATAACCTATCCTTAATACTAAGCTTTATTATTTTTAGAAAACTCTTCTCTTAATACTGCCTGCATGAGTTTCTTTGCGTTTTCTTGATTGCAAGAAATTTTATTTTCTATCCGATCACAAAAGGTAAATAAATTATGGCACCAATCAAACCGGGTAACAGTTCATATTTGTGTATTATCATGTTTAAGTTGATACAGTTCAGAGCCTGTATAGGTTTGAACTCATGTAAATTAATAGAAAACATTGTTGAACTGTAACCCTAATTTAGCCTATATGGTCGGTGCCGAATTTTTTAATGAATTCTTCCGTGGTTTCACCAATAACACCGCCATCTCTGTGTCTGACTTCACCACCGGCAATAACCACAGAAAAATCTTCTTTAGCCCCCAGAATACTGGCAACATTCAAATTGTTAGTGACGATCTGTAAACCACTATGCTTTAATAATGCACGAGCAATAGTTTCAGTAGTCGTACCAATATTAATAAATAAGGACGACCCGTTCGGGATCATTTTTACCAGCTCAGCAGCAATTTTTTCTTTTGCTTTCAAGTCCATTATTTTTCGAGTCTGATAATCAGTATTCACTGTACTGGACTCTACCCCGGCCCCGCCATGATGCCGGGATATTTTTTGTACTTTGGCAAGTTGATTAAGATCACGACGAATAGTTTGGGGGGTAACGTTAAAATGTTCTACTAACTCATCAATGGTAACAAAACCATTTTGGTGAATTTTCTCTAGAATGAGTGCTTGGCGTTGCTGTTGAGTCATTTATTATTTTCGTTCTTAATAACCCCTAAAAAATATATTATATCTGTGTTCAATTACTTACGCTAGTTTAGTGCTAAGAATAAATTTCGCATAAGTTCACATAAGAAAAAACAAGAAAAACAAAAAAAATCTTTTGCTGTTTACAATACTGGGTTACATTTAACTGAGTTTATGAATGAATCCAAGTGAATAATAACGAAAATATAACAACAAGACGGACACGTAATGACTGACTATATTTTGTCTATTGATCAAGGTACTACAAGCTCCCGGGCGATTCTCTTTAATACCCAAGGAAAAAGTGAATTTTCGGCACACGAAGAGTTTCAACAATATTTTCCTGAAGACGGCTGGGTTGAACATGATCCCGAAGACATTTGGCAGACAGTTAAACGTACCTGTACAGAAGTTATGACTCAGTTAGATCATGAACATGACCGTATAAATACCATCGGTATTACTAACCAACGGGAAACTACTCTCATATGGGATCGAAAAACAGGCAAACCTGTTTATAAAGCCATTGTCTGGCAAGACCGACGAACTAGCAAGTATTGTGAAAAAATGGCTCTGTTCCATAATACTGTTGTCCCTCGATGAATCCCCTATTTTTAAAGGGTTAGGCGATAAATTGGTTTTTTAACGAGAATTAGTCACAGAGTCCTAGATATAAGGGTTGAGTTTAATTCCATTTGAAGGGACAACAATTATCTACAACAGAGCCATTTGTTAACAGTTCGTTTGTGTTGACTCATAATAAGAAGTAGTAGTAGATTATTTAACAATACCCACAAACAAAACTGATTGTTTCGAAAAATGAACAATGTAAAAAAACGGCACCAATCAAACCGGGTAACAGTTCATATTTGTGTATTATCATGTTCAAACCTATACAGTCCATAGCCTGTATAGGTTTGAACTCATGTAAATTAACAGAAAACATTGTTGAACTGTAACCCTAATTTAGCCTATATGGTCAGTGCCAAAAAAACTCTCCTCACTACTCATTTTTGCAGAGGTTGCCAACAAGCAATCATTCACTTTGGCCGGTAAAAAACTGGGCATGAGTAAATCAGCTATTAGTCAACACATTAAACGACTGGAGCAAGATACCGGGCAGCAACTCCTTTCCCGTAATACCAGAGGAATGTCACTGACATCGGCAGGCGAAAAATTACTGAACCGTTGCGAACTGTTGCGTGATCAAGTAGAACTTGCCTACGACGAATTGAATCAAAGTAAAGAAGTCCCTTCAGGGATTTTCGCACTGACCATTCGCATTCTTTTGAAAAACACATCGTAATTCCTGCATTAAAGCAATTATGTTTAGAATTCCCTCTACTGCAAATAGACTTACAGGTAACCGATAAAGCAATTGACTTGATTGAAAATAATTTAGATGTTTCACTCTACGGTGGGGAATTAAAAGATAGTAATTAGTGCCCGAACGAAAAGTCAATAGCCATTGCTACACATGGGCTGTAGCGATTAATTCAAAACGAAGATTTAA
>JABSOJ010000525.1 GCA_013216005.1 Alteromonadaceae bacterium
AAAACACCAGCTTTAAAGACTATTATCAGATAGTTGCGTTCTACAAAGTGATGGGTTACGCCGTTGGCTAACCCATCTACAACTATTATAGCAACACTTAACTGGTACATAGCCAATAGAATTGGCTAATACTTAAACTGTTGTACGATAGATGACATATTAAATGCAAGTGTTGCTAATTCTTCTGATGATTGAGACGTTTGAATAGCTGCACTTGAGCTACTTTCAGTGTACTCGGCGATTTCAATAATATTTCCATGAACATTACTCACACTTACACTTTGTTGTTTAGCAACCGTAGCGTTTTCAGTGTTCTTCATGCTCACTTCAGAAATTAATGTGGAAACTGATTTTATACTATTTGCTGTTTTCATTACTAATTCAATGCCATGGCTTGCTTCCTGATACGCATTTTTCATTGCGGTAACAGACTTATTTGAAGACAATTTCAACTGTTCAATTTTTTGTTGTATTTCAACCGTTGACTCTTGCGTTTTGCCTGCCAATGTTCTGACTTCATCAGCAACTACAGAAAAACCTCTACCAGATTCACCGGCACGGGCTGCTTCAATAGCTGCATTTAAAGCCAGTAGGTTTGTTTGCCCAGCAATGCTTTCTATCACACTTAAAATACCGCCAATATCACCTACTTGAGAATTGAGCTCTTCTATTTCATTTGTTGCACTATTCACTGAATTTACCAATTCAATTATCGCTGTGTGAGCTTCATCAGATAAACTTGCCCCTTTTATTGATTCTTCATTTGCTTCGTTAGTTAAATTGGCGGTCAGTAGTGAATTATCAGCAATTTCGTTAATATTTACATTAAACTCAGACATTGCATCGGTTGTGATTTTCGTTTTGTCATTTTGCAAAAGAACAATATTATTAGTTTCTAAAGTAACAGCTGATAATTCTTCAGAAGAAGATGCTAATTGATTCGCATGCATGTCAATTTCAATAATAATATTTCGTATTTTTGCAACAAAAGTATTGAACGCTTTGCCCACATCGCCTATTTCATCGTTGCGTTTGGCTAGTGAGAGTTGAACGGTTAAATCGCCATCACCTTCGGCAATATCGGTAATACGTTTAACTAATATATTAATTGGGGTAACTAAGTATTTTGCAATAAAAAAGCCAATTACAATGCTGAGCAAAGCAATAATGGTGAGAGCGGTCAAGCCGTAAAACAGTAAATCGTCTGATAACTGCACTGCATCAGCAAATGCTTCATCAACATCTATTTCAGCTATTAGCGCCCAAGTACTACCGCCATAGTTAATACTGGTAAATGCCGATAAGACTTCTACATTTCTATAATCAGGAAATTGCAGAAAACCACTTTTTCCTCCCAGCGCCATATTAGCACCAGGTGTTTCTACAAATTGAAGTCCAAGCGCAGAGTTATAACTTTTAATAATTTCAATATTAGGTTGTTCACCAGAGGCGATAAGTGCTTTAAAATAATTTTCTTTATCTTCAATAAGAAAACGGCTTTCACTACGTAATTTTTTATCAGGGCCTACAAGATAAGTTTCACCAGATAAACCAAGACCTACTTCCTGCCATTTTGCATTGTTTGTCATTATTTTATTAATGCCATCTATCGGCATTTGAAAAATAAGTACCGCATCGGTTTGACCCGCTGCATTTTTTATCGGGGATGCAATAAAAGAAGCCGCTTGGTTATATGAAGGTAAATAACTCGCAAAATCAACTAGTACCGTTTGGTCGCTATCGCTTAATCTTAACGCTTTATTAAAGGCATCGGCAATGCCAGTGTCGGCAAACGGACCCGTTTTCAATGATGTGGCATAATCTAATTCTTTAAAAACACTATAAATTATATGACCCGTTTCAGCGTTAACGATAAAAATATCATAATAGCCATACTGGTTTAAATAATCCCTGAATACCGGGTGGTATTGCTGATGAATTTGATCGTACTGAGAATTGCCAGCAGCATTAAGTTTATCTTTACTTCCCAGAGGAAATCTATTTTTAGCAATATATTGAGACTGAAAATGTAATGCAACATCGTCAAGTTGCTGTAATTGGGTATTAATATTTAAACGTGTATTTTTATTTTTTTCTTCAAAAGTGACACTAAATTCATTTTGGTAATATTGGGCAAGACCCTCTTTATTAGCGTAGATATTACTTTTATCAGTATCTTCTAATTGAAAGGTATTTATAAAATTTTGGGTCGCATTAACCACTGAAGGGTTTTTTGACATTAAGATAACTTGTGAATTTATAGTCTCTAAATAAGAAGATATTTGAGATTTTTTTAATTCTCTGAGTGATATCAGCTGCTCTTTTGATTTTTTCTCCAAAGCGCTAAAAGATGAATGATTAGCTTGCAGAGTAATGATTAATGCAACAATAAATGCGGGAACAACAGCAAGAAAGATAGCTTGCAATAATAATTTATGTTTGATTTTCATGCTTTTGCTTCTGTTAAATGTTTGTTTTGAGACAAACGTTCATGTGGGTATAGAAAGAAGTTGAAATTAGGAATGAGGAAATAACTAGGTTTTATTCATTACATTAACATCTTTTTAAACTATTTATATCTGTATTGGAAACACCTTCATTTAGTGCTTAACTTAGTGCTCAATTTAGTGTTTTAAATAACCACTATTCGGGCAGTGTATTAAATATAATATAATAATACAATAAAATTTAACTAAATGGTTACACTCTGGATATCTCTCAGGATATTGCATACACTTTTGGTGGGGGTTTATATTAATAACGTTTATAAGTTATATTGATTGAAATTATAGTGGGAATATTGGGATAGTAACGTAACTATTTGATTTAATGTAACGAGACGAAAATACGTTGTATTAGATTTTTTGTAACTACTCAGCAGGGGTAAAAATATTTGGAAGCATACCGTTCAATAACAACGCTAAAGCAGTGGATGCACTA
>JABSOJ010000526.1 GCA_013216005.1 Alteromonadaceae bacterium
TTATTTTATTTCAGTAACTTATTGATCATAAAAAGATCTTTTTTCTATTTCGTCGAACGAAAGGATCTACACCCATCGTAAATTGAACCTGTGTTCGTTTTAAGCAACTCCACCGCTGACTTTAAACTTTCGGTGTCAGCTTTAGCTTGTACGGCAATCACTTTTGCTTGATTGGCATCGGTTGCATAATGTAATGATGAAAAATCCGACGTGTTGGTAATGACCAGGCTATAAGGTTTGGTCGCATATTCTTGTGCTTTGGTTGCATCCGCATTAGCGGAATCTTTATAACCTTGTAAGGTAATATCAATAGTGTTCACTACTTCAACCAACCCACCAGACCCATTAACTTGGTTGTCTATATTCGTCACAATATCAACAATGTCTGTTGCTTGTTCTTCAAGGGCTGTTATATCTACGTTAAATTGAGGTATTGAACGTATCACCACAGGATCATCATTGGCCGTCACCCCTGAAAACGTCACCGTTCCCGTGGGTTGACTACCGAACAACGCAAGATTATTCACATTATTTGCAAAGGTTTTCTTTGTATTAACTAAGGCGTCGACCCCTTCGTTAAACCTTGCGGCGTTTGGCACCGCTTGTGCTGGTTTTAATGTTTGCGTGGGATGCGGCCAGGGTTTCACTAATTGAATAATAACCCGACCAGTGCCCACTTCAATGTAAGCACTTTTAATATCCCGACCATTAAATTCAGCGATTTCTAGCCCATCATGCTCGCTGATACCGTCGATAGCCTCAAAACTGTTAACAATCACTAAGTCATCATCTAACGTAGCGGTCACTTGTAATGCGGTAAACCAATTGGGCATGGTTAGCCTCCTTTATAATAAACGGGGATTAATTTGGACGTGTCTGGCTCTTGTGACCAATCAACACTGACTGAAGATTTTGCGACCGTATAATCGGTGAAATAAGGCTCATATTCTCCCGTAGTTTCATGGGTTTGTAACATCGCATGACCACTTTTATTGCTTGAGCAAAGCCATTGCCCTGCTTCAATATTGCCACTGACTGAGCAAACCCATAACAGCCCCTCACCCAACGCATTAATAAAACCTGCGGTGTGGGTTTTTCTTAAGTGGTTTTCTTCACTGAGTGAAATTCCTGCTAAGGCTTGCTCTCTATCATGGGCGAGTTTTTCCCTCTGTGAAAAGGCACCGATAGCCAAACGGTTACGCGCTTTCGTGCTGATTTTGGCGTAAAAAATAGCATTGTTCACGTCGACTTGTTTGTACAAATCACCTTGTTCAAACAACTTACCCATGGGTGATTGCCCCAAATTCAACGGCACTAAATAACTGTGTTTACCTGTGAACGGCGCAACCCCATCAGCAAAATTAGCCTGACCTGTGGTCGCTTCGGTTTTAATGGAAGTGCCGCCCTGATAAGGCGAACTAACCGACGTGATCAAAAGTGCAGCTGCGCTATGGTTTCTTGATATTTTTATATAACCGCGCGAGGTCAGCAAGAGTCGGGCATAATTATCGACATCAATAAAATGCCCTTGAACTATCGTGGCATTGCCTGATTGCAGGGGATCACCTAACGCAAACCTTGCACCTGTCATCACAAGGTTACCATTTAGATCATACGTATCACCGTCACCGACTTGTAACACGCTGGCATTTATCCAGCCTTGTCGAAATAAGGTTTTATTGTTGTAGTGGTCAATTGACGGTTTAAATTTGCCATTTTCCCAAGTACCCACCCGAAAGTTTTCGCTTAAAATATCAAAGCTTGAACTGTCACCCGTATTGGTGGATAGGTAGCCCGCAATATTGCCATTCACATCGGTGATCATGCCGCCACGCGCCATAAATTGTCCACCACCAACATCTTCAAAAACTTCAGTGATTTCGGATAATTTAGCGTTGCCGCTGCCTGTAACGACTTTTAGATCACGTATTCGCTGAGAAATAGCCCCTTCAATCCACGTATTACCCGACCACCGACCCACGCCCGTATAGGTATAATTATTGGCTTGCGCTAAAATACCACTGGATGAATGGGTAATTTGTTCAAGCTTGCTGGTTGAATTTTTAGTTTGTACATATAACGTGCTGATATGACTTTCCGCGCTGTCAAATTTGGCGCTATGGGTTTGCAAATCAACCTGTGCGTTTATGTCTTCTTCTAACATTAATAAAAGACGTAATTCGTCGTCTGTTATACGATCGTTTAGTTGAACAACACCCCGATTGGCCGATTCAATCACCTCCAGTAAATTAGCATCCAGTTGTTCCGCGCGAATATTGGCTATTTGATTGGTCGAGGCTAACGTTACCACATAGACATCAACCCATTCAGATACACCCGCAATATTAACGGTACGACATTGGAATTGATAAGCCGTTTCAGAGGTTAAACCCGTAAAAGTATACACATCGCCTTTGACCACTTTACCCGTAACAGGTGCTTCATTTGTGCCTAAAAATTGCCAATGAAATGACGTTTCAAGACTGGGCAAACCACCAACATTGGCCGACATAGAGACACTTTCACTTGAGATTGAATCAATGCTCACCGTTGGCTCAGTCGGTAATAAAATACTAAATTGAATCACCGCCGGATCAGACTCATAACCAATGCCAGAAACCGCCGATACTTCAGCGCTATAACTGCCTTGAGTTAATTGCTCAATAACATAACGTTTTTCGTTTAGCTCTGCGTGATAAATCACGACATTATTCGCATTGAAAATATTAACGATAAAATCAGCGCGAGTACTTTGCCAGGTTAATTCCAATTTTGAATCGGCCAGAGGCAACAAGGCTAATGCAGTTGGTGTTGCGACATTGCGCGGGTCGTTATACACCACATCAGGCAGTGAGCGTAGGTCGAGTAGACCGGCACTCCACCTCGCTGAAAAGTAATAACTTTTCAGTTTGATGTTGTTAGCCAAGCCCCTCACA
>JABSOJ010000527.1 GCA_013216005.1 Alteromonadaceae bacterium
GTTTGAACTCATGTAAATTAACAGAAAACATTGTTGAACTGTAACCCTAATTTAGCCTATATGGTCAGTGCCGATTTTAACCTCGAAATCAGTTGATCCATGGCTCCTAAATAGACCCACTGATGACTATTATCATTTATGGTGTTTTTTACAGGTAATATAACCAACGAGCCTTCAAGCGCTTTAGCTATTGGTTTATTTGTGTTTGTTGTACTGTTGTTTGTGGTGAAGTATACGGTAACAGCGCAAAAAATAATGAATATTAAAAGTTGTTGCCAGGGAAATGTTTTAGGTCTTGTTGATGTTGTTGCAGCGTCATTTTTTTGTTCCAAAACTTGGGTAGCGTCTTGTTTTATCGTTTGTGCAGATGTCTGTTCAGGGTTTGTTGTAGGGTTCTGTTCTGTGTTCTGTTCTGTGTTTTGTTCTGTGACTTGTTCGACATCAGTTACCCAGGCATAACCTTTTCTGGGATGGGTTTTAATTACGTCTTTATTATTGAAAATATTTCTTAATTCCAGAATTGTTTGAAATAATACTTGTTCGGTAACTTCAACATCATCCCAAACTGTTTCCAGTAAAACTTGTTTAGAAAGAATTTTATAAGGATTTTTGAGAAACATCAGCAGCAATGAAAATGTTTTAGGTCTGATTTTTATGATTTCATCATTAAAACTCATCATTTGCTGATGGGCATGAATAATTCTACCGCAGGTTTTAAATTTTAATGGCAAAACGGATCTCTCAAAAATTAGTTAATATATAATCTTTATGCTTCATAAAGATAAAAACCCATAGAATATAAATTGAATGGGTTTTTATTGAAACAGCAAATTAGTTGTTATTTAATTATTTATAATATTCTAAACAAGCTTCAACTTCATTTTTAGAGCCTAAAATAACTTCAACACGTTGATGGATGCTGGTCGGTTCAATATCCATAATACCCCCATGACTAGTCACACATAATCCACCCGCTTGTTCAACTAAAAATGCCATAGGGTTGGCTTCGTACATTAACCGTAATTTATAAGGTTTTTCAGCATTACGACTGTCAGCAGGGTAGGTAAAAATACCGCCACGACAAAGTACACGATGCACATCACCCACCATCGCGGCTATCCATCTCATGTTGAAATTTTTAGCACGGGGGCCGGTATCACCTAATAATAAATCGTTAATGTAATTTTGCATTTCAGGTTGCCAAAAACGTTGATTTGACATGTTGATTGCAAATTCTTGGGTATCTTGTGGAATTTGTACGTTACGTTCAACCAGTAAATAACCACCGTGGGTACGGTCTAAAACGTAAAAATGAGTACCGCTGCCAGTTGTCATCACTAACATGGTTGA
Source organism: Alteromonadaceae bacterium (assembly GCA_013216005.1). Lineage (GTDB taxonomy): Bacteria > Pseudomonadota > Gammaproteobacteria > Enterobacterales > Alteromonadaceae > JABSOI01. The sequence continues at coordinate 1,351 of JABSOJ010000527.1, forward strand.
TGGACCATATAATACATAACCGGCACAGACTTGTTTGTTGCCCGGTTGTTTGAACATATCAGCATTGTCGGCTGCTAGGTCGTCTGGTGCTTTATGAATGGAAAAAATGGTTCCAATCAAAGAATTAATATCTATATTTGAACTGCCATCGAGCGGATCAAATGAAACAATGTACTGACCATTTTCGTCTCCGGCAACTGAAGTATCTTCTTCTTCAGAAGAAATAGCTTTTACGAAACCTGACTCTAATAAGATATCTTTAAATAATTCATTGGCAACAACATCAAGTTTTTTTTGTATTTCACCTTGAATATTTTCATCGAGGGTTGACCCCATAAGCCCACCTAAATGTGCTTGGCTAACACGAAATGATATTTCTTTTGTAGCTGCCAATATGGTTTTAATTAGAGAAATAAGATCTAACGGAACATTATCTTCACGTAAAGCAGGTGCTAATCGTTGCATCGGGTTACCTAAATAGCTTAAAGTTGGGTATATTGTATATTTAATTGTTGTGTTGATGATATGAACGTTTCATCACCACTTTTGCCGTGATTATATCAAAATTGTTGTGATTTTCAGCAAATAAATCTATTTGAAGGATAATGAATGAAAATTTTATCGAGTTTTTTTACACCAAAATATTTGGCGTGTCTTTATATTCTTGATATGTAGCATGATGACAGTGTTTGCATGTGCAAAGGATGAAATTGGCTTTAAATATTTTATTAAGGATAAAATTGAGCATTCCGGCTATTTTTCGTTTTATCATGATGATAACGCGGGAAAATTTCATCTGGAAATAACTGATTTTGAAGCAGAGTTTTTGTTTCAAAGTAGTTTACCACGGGGTATCGGTTCGAACGATATTGGTTTAGATCGTGGGCAGTTAGGAGATACCCGTTTGGTTCAGTTTGAACGGGTGGGTGATAAAGTATTTTTACGGCAGCTTAATTCATATTATCGTGCAGATTCGGATAATGACTTAGAGAAACAAGCGATAAAAGAGGCTTTTGCCAGCTCAATTATCTGGGGTTTCAAAGTTGCTAAAGTAAGTAAAGACAACAAGCGGGTTTTGATTACACTCCATTTTTACTGTCGGATATTCACGGTTTAGCAGCAAGATTGAAAAGCACGAAGCAAGGCAGTTATAAAATAGATACCAGTAGAAGTGCTATTTACAGTAAACGCAGTAAAGCTTTTCCTGAAAATACAGAGTTGGAAGCAACAGTCACTTTTAAAGGGAAAGATGCCGGAGACTATTTACGTTCAGTAACCCCAGACGGTAGTGCCGTGACCGTAAATCTGCATCATTCTTTGATAAAATTACCCGATAGTGATTATCAAACGCGAGTTTTTCATCCTTTCAGTGGATTTTGGTCAACAGAATATGCTGATTACGCCAGTGCTATCGATGAATCTTTAATAAAACGTAATATTCCCCGGCACAGATTGGCTAAGAAGAAAGGTAAACATAGTTCAACAGTTGAGTTAACCGAAGCGGTAGAGCCTAGGCTGTCGAAATATGACCATTTTCAACCAATTTACCGTTTATATTTTTGGCTTTTTTAATATTGTTGGAAT
>JABSOJ010000051.1 GCA_013216005.1 Alteromonadaceae bacterium
GAAGCAGCGATTAATGAACTAAATTCATTGTTCGCTGAACCACAGGCGAGCTTCTAATTTCGTGGGGATCCCTCAGATGCTGAGTAGATACAAACAATGAACAATGAACAATGAACGATGAATACGAGTGGAACTTGCAGATATCCATTCAATTAAAATTCACTTACTGATAAGGAAATAAAATGAATCAAGAAAATGCTTATCCCATAGGCACCCCAGGCAAAGTTTGGGGTACAGAAGAAAAAGATCAATGGTTGGCTAGTCAAACAATTAAGCGTTCTTATCAGCAAGAAGTTGTTACTAAGATTGAATCTTTAAAAAAAGATTTTGATGTTGAACAATACGGAGCCTTGTCTTATGACACCAATAAATACCCTTTATTTGCGATAAAAACACGCCAATGGAGTAAAGAAAAAGCAACAATACTAATAACTGGTGGAGTGCATGGCTATGAAACCAGCGGTGTACAAGGAGCTATTCGTTTCATTGAAACTAAAGCACTCAGTTACAGCGAACAATTCAATATTATTATTGTCCCCTGCGTAAGCCCCTGGGGATATGAAACAATAAACCGCTGGAACCCGAATGCAGTTGATCCAAACCGAAGTTTTTATAAAGATAGTCCTGCTGAAGAATCTGCGGCTTTAATAAAATATATAAATTCGCTAAATATTGAGCTTAAGAGTGAAATACAGATACACATAGATTTGCACGAAACTACAGACACCGATAACAGTGAATTCAGACCTGCATTAGCTGCCAGAGATGCAGTTGAACATGACAATTGGGATATTCCCGATGGTTTTTATTTGGTTGGTAATACGCTGAATCCCACAGCTGATTTTCAAAAAACAATAATTGAAACCGTTGAAAAGGTGACTCATATCGCTCCGGCAGATAAAAATAATAAACTCATTGGTGTACCGCTGGAGCAATGGGGCGTTATTAATTACGCAGGCAGAGAGCTTGGCCTTTGTATGGGATTGACAGAAGCTGAATATGTAACAACCACTGAAGTTTATCCCGATAGTCCTTCTGTGGATGCCGAAAATTGCATTATTGCTCAGGTAGCTGCTATCACTGGTGGACTTAATTATGTGCTTAGTAAATAATTTAGCTTAACTATGCTGATTTTTTTTGATTAGGGGTTAAACAGGCCCCTTCTAATTGCTCCTTCAAATAACCGGTAATGAATAACAAGTAACAGTGGTAGTTTTTTATTCCCTGCAATCCAAACGCCTGAATTAGATGAAAACAGTCTTTCAACTATTGGTATAACACTCCGTCTTCATAAATATAACAATCACCATCAATCCATTAACTTTCTACTACAACTTATTAAAAACTACATATTCCCCAATATAAAAAAGTTATTTTTTATGCGAAAAAAGTCTACTTTATAACCAACTGTAATTATTCTTTTGGTTAAATTAATAGTACGATGTAGCTCGTAAAAGATAATTTTATTTATTTCTATTACATGAAAACTGAAAAACTAAGTGTACAAGGAAACAAATTGTAAGAGTGAGAATTCATACTAAACCTGATACATCTATATCAAAAAAGTATGAGGGGCATTTAAAGCAATTTTGGTTTTTGAGGCATTAGATTTAGAGACAAGGATTGCTGAGGCAGTTGTATTTGAAAATTTTATGCTATGAAAGAATTTACTAAATCAACTTACAAGAGAAGTATTATGAAAACAAGTAATAAGCGGTTACCTGGTCAATTAAGAATTGCGGGGATTACATTACTGTTAGCACTGGTAGAGACAAATAGTGCTGTGGCTATGAAGTATAAAGACAATACAATAAAGATAAAATCAGGGACTCATTTAAATTTTACATTTAATTCTGCTACATTCGTGCTCACTGATTTTTCTGTAACCTCAAATCAAGACCCCTTTAATGAGATTTATAAAGGATTAGTCAATAACTTTAATTTGACCTCAAATATTGGTGAAATTACGTACAAAATCGGACGTCAAAAATCTTATGAGGTAGCAGGTTGGTTTAATACCAATGTTCCTAGCTATAAAACTACCGTTAATAATAGTCCAGGTGAACTCAATTTCGCTTTTCTAGGCACATTGTCACTGACTGTTTCGGGTGGACAATATAATGATGAACCAACCTTGATCCCCTTTGAGGACATAGGCCTTGCTCAAGGGCGCACTTATGCTTCAAATAACTGGTGGTTTGGAGGAAAAAACTGCGAACATGATCTATCAGATAATTCTGTTACATGTTTAAGTGCTCAAGCTCATTGGGCTGCTAAATTTCAACTATCTGGAAATACAATATCTCTGCTAAATGTAATACCCATTAATGAAGATTACGATGAACATGATTTACAGCGTTGTAAAGGTTGCCCGCCATAAGGTAAGACCCTAAAGTGATTAACATTACCCTTTATAAATAAGTTTTATAAATAATTGAGTTTATAAGTAAATGATTAGCCTTTTCTGTGAAGTAACGTTCAAATGACAAGATCGTTACTTCGCATAGTCGCTACATAAAAAACACTTAATAAACAATACTTCATAAACAATGATCCAGAACGTGTTTTTTTAAAGGAACACTCTGAATATTTGATGTGGCTTTTATTACACTCACTTATACGAATCTATTCGTACGATTACTTGCATAGTGGAAATTAAGTGCTATCTTCAAGGTGCATTTATAATCAACTCTGAACTTTATTTTAAATAATAATAAAAATTTTTAAGGGGTTTTATGAAATAAAATCAAAAATTTAAAAAAGCGACTTATATCCTCATCATTAGCTGTAGCAGCCATTTTTGCTGGCACTTTATTCTGTGGATATAACCATTTTACACCAAACGCTTACTTGAGTATTTTGATTTGTTACAACAAACCGACGGTAACACCTTAACAATTTATTCAGGCGGAACTTTCATACGAACTATTTCGTATGTTTTCTTGCGTATTGGAAATAAAGTGCTATCTTCAAGTAGCATTTGTAATCAACTGCGTATTTTATCTAGAAAATAATAGACATTTTAAAGGTGATTTTATGAAATCAATTCAACTCAAATCGAACCCAAAGAAGTTCAAGTCAAAACTTCAAAGACTAGCTATATATTCAATTTTAGCCGTAACAGCTACTACTGCTTATGCTAAATGTGACGAATATGTACATTGTGCTGCTGACGTTTGCATGATTGTACTAATTTGTTATGGCAAACCAACGATAACCCCTTAAGAACCCTTCAGACCTCTTAAAAATTAATAAATTAATAAATAATAATTAAAAAAATACAACTATAAATATGAAATACTTCGTCAGGAAATTATAAATGCAACAATATCTAATTGAAAAGAAGGCAGTAAGTAATACTGCAAAGGTAATAGCGGCGAGTTTAGTGGTCGTAATTTTTGTCAGTATAATTGGCTTCACCAATAGCCCGTCGTTACCGAATGAATTTAGTAAACCTTTTCCGGTTAAATCAACGAACATACCTTTAACGATTAAAGGAATAGGAAAAATAGTACCAAGAACAACTGTATTAATATCTGCCCCTGATGATGGTCAAATAACAAAAATACAAGTGAGGCCTGGGGAAATGGTAAAAAAAGGAACCATACTCGCCCAAATGAGGAATTACTCTTTAGAACAAGACTTGCAGGAATTTAATTTTAATCTCACAAATTTACGGTCAGAAGTAGAATTAGCAAAAAGTAATTTATTAATTCGGGAATTTAAACTTAAATCAAATTTAGCTAAATCCCAAAATCTATTAAAGCGGCAAAGTATTGAGTTGGAAGCTAACAAAAAATTAGTTGCGAAACAGATAGTCTCGAAGATAAAACATCAGCAAGAGAAGATGTCCTTGGAACAATTACAACTCGACGTTAATTCCTGGCAACACCAAATAAAACTGTTTGAGCAAAATTATCAACGACAAATAACAGCTCTGGAAACCAGAGTAAAATCCAGTGAAAATAAACTGGCATATATTAAAAAACGAATAGCAGCGTTAACATTAAGAGCCGAAGTTTCAGGTATTGTGAAAGAAGTTAAATTTAACTTAGGACAAAGTGTAGATCAGGGTCAAAAACTATTTGAATTAATCGAACCAGAACAACTTATAGCGAAAATTCAAGTACCTCAGTATTCATCCGAAAAATTAGCCATAGGCCAAACAGCAAAAATAATCACACCAAGCGGTACATTAAATGCCCAAATAGAACACGTTGATAACGTTATCAGGCAAGATTCAATCAGTATATTTTTAACAATAAACGACGAATTACCTAAATGGCTTAAAGTTGACCAGTCAATAGAAGCTATTATTTCTACCCCCCAACAAGAACGAAAATTATACACCTACAAACCCCTGAAATTCGAAAAGTATGATACCTGGGTATTTTATCAAGTAGATAGCGACGGTGTAGCCAATAAAATAGAAGTCATTTATAACAGTGATGCCAAAGATATATTATCTATTAATACGCAAAACTTAAAAGATGGAGATCATGTACTGATTATACCTTTTGAATACGCTAACAATGACGAGTTTAAAGTTTCAGGTACGATTTAAATGAACGTTCCAATGATTAGCATTGAAAACCTATGCTTTCGTTATCCCAATACTGAAACTAATGTATTGAATGATATAAGTTTAACGATTGATGAAGGTGATTATATTGCTATCGTTGGAACATCCGGTAGTGGCAAAAGTACTTTTTTATCTATATTAGGTTTATTAAATAAGCCATCGACGGGTGACTATTTAATTGCAGGGAAAAACATTCTCAACCTGACGAACAAGTCATTATCTTTATTAAAAACGCATGAAATAGGCTTTATCTTTCAAAATTACAATTTACTTTCTCACTTGAGCATTTTTCACAATGTGGCATTACCTCTCAACTATAACTCAGAAGTTAAACGCGCTGAATATCGAGGGAAAGTGATTGATGCTTTGGAGAAAGTTAATATGTCAGAATATATTGATCGAAAACCGGATCAATTATCTGGTGGACAACAGCAAAGGATAGCTATAGCAAGGGCATTAGTTAACAATCCTTCTCTGATACTAGCCGATGAACCTACCGGTAATCTTGACACTAAAAACAGCCAGAAAGTTTATGACTTGCTGGCAAAATTAAATAAGGCCGGTAACACGATCTGTTTAATAACCCATGAGATTCATTACGCAAGTAAAGCTAAAAAGTTATGGCATATTGAAGATGGTCGATTACTTAACCAACATCAAACTTTGAGCATTAACCAAGAACAAATCATTCCTGATAATCCACAACAAATATTAAGTATTGACAACCAACTGACAGCCAAACATTTCGTTGCTTAATTTTATTCCCCGGGCATTAGATACATGACTTATAAATTATTAATCGACCTTATATCCCACTGGTTTATAGAATCTCTGAAGAATATCCATTTCTTAATTGTATTGGTTTTATTAACCCTACCCATCAGTGCATTATTTAATTTTCAATTAATCGAATCTTCATATCTGGATGCAAAATTTGCGGGTTTATCCGCAAACAGCCAAATGCTAAATGCGGTTTTATATGAAGATAAAAAAACACATGTTATAGAACCCTACATTACGGAAGAAATTGAACATAAATGGTCTGATTTACAATTTGTTTACGAACGTTCAACAAATGTTGAAGTCATAAAAAACAATAATAAACAGTCGCGTGATATTAGTTTTTTTTCTGGAGGTTATGACAGGTTAAAATTAAACCCCGTTTTAGGCTCTCTAAAAAAAATGGAGTTCCCTCATATTGGGCAAGAACTTGTCACAGCATTATCTTATCAATATTGGGTAGATGAATTTTCAGCCGACAGCAACATTATAGGTTCTCATATTATTGCTAATAATAAAGCGGTAACCATAGTCGCCGTAATGCCGAAAAACTTTATTTCTTTTAGAAAAAACCAATCGACTCAATTGATTATGCCTTATGTACAACTTCCATCAATAATGAATCATATTAGTAAAAGCATAACCCCTGACACATACAGTTATCTATTAGGTCCGCCTGAAAGACTATTCAACATGGCTGGTTTGATAACAAAATATTTACAAGAAGAAGCATTAATTCTTGATGAAAGTAAAATTGTATTCAGTCGGGCAATTGGCGTTAACAGTCAACATTATTTTAATGTCAGCACTAGAATCGGCGTGCTGAAATCGCTGTTTTTACTTTTATTAGTCTTTTGTTTTATCGCATTTATTACTTTTTATATTGGTGAATATTCCGTTAAACAACAAGAGTACTCTGTCCGATCACTATGTGGTGGTTCAAACAAACAATTATTCATGCAGCGAATTGTAGACATATTCCTGACGGTGTTTTTATTAACGCTCATTTGTCTCTTTATTATACCAATGGGTAAATATGCAATTCAGTCTTTTTTTCCTGAATTAATCGTCAGGGAAACCAGCTGGGAACTGTTATTCCTATTTAAAGTATTAGCGGGAATCTTTATTGCGGCAACACTTTTAATGAGTGTTATATTTGTGATACAAGACAAACTTATTAAAACATACACAGGAAGAGGACAAAGCGCCAGCACCAGTCAAAAAATTCAAAATTATGCGCTGTTAGCTTTAACGGTAAGTATAACCAGCCTGGCTATTTATGTGAGCTCTTTATTAATGCAGAGCCAACAGACTTTATACAACACACATATCGGATTTTCTTCAGAAAATCGCTTTATCGTAACTTTTGACATACCTAAAAATTCAAATAAAACCTTTTATGCTGACAATTCAGCTGAACTTTTACTGGAACAATTAACATCACAGACTGAAATTAAACAAGCAGCAATAACCTCAATTCCCCCACTGTCAGAGCGTACAAGTTTTGGACGTTGGGCTACTGTTTTAGGCGTTCCAATAGGGACAAGTCAGCATAGTATTACTTATAGCGATAGAGTTTCACCACAATACTTCACCACACTTAATGCCCATATCAAGGAAGGTAAAAGTATTTCCTGGCAAAACAGAAATGAAATTGTTGTAAATCAAACATTATGGGACATGTATTTCAAAGGACAAACACTCGTCACTGCACAATTATTAAGTATTAAAAGCGATGGGGAGAAAGTACCGTCAAAAATAGTAGGCATTGTCGAAGATATCTATTTTGAGGGACCTGATACCCCGCCAGTTCCTATTATTTATTCTCCTATTTTAGTTATTACAGGATTCGAAAGTTTAATTATTGAATCAGACAGTTCAATCCATGAGTTAACTAAACTTGTTAATAAAACGTTAAAAAAGGTTAATGTCGGATTTACGGGTATCAAAATTAATTCCATTTCTGAATTAGTCAAAAAAGAACACGCTCCACGCAAAGCGGTGTTAATAGTTACTCTTTTCGGTACGGCTATTATATTCATCTCTTCAGCCATTTTTTGTTACAACACAATCAATCAAATAACCCATAAAAATGCCAGAGAATTTTCGGTTAGATTTAGCTCAGGCGCAAGGCTACATCATTTAGTTAAAACTGAATTCCAATTTTTCATCATTGTATTATCACCGACAATATTTGTGGTTGCCTATATATACATACAAATGCGCCATGTGCTGTCCGATTACGTTGTGAATATTGATTTAGTCAACCCTTTACTCTTTGCTTTCATTTTATTTACTTTGATTTCAATTTTGAGTGGTATTTTGATGATTAAAATTAAACAAAAAACCCAGCAGGCTTGGGCTTACTTATTTTGAGGAAAACATATGAAAATATTAAAAACAACGGTTTTATCGTTATTAGTACTTGGAAGTATGCAATTAGGCGCTAAGGAAAATCAGTTTGAGTATAAAGGACCAAAAGCATACGATTTTGACAGAAGTGCCCCACAAGTATATATATTTAATAAAAATGGTGAATTAATTCATTCAAGTGGCCGTTTTTTTCCGGGATTAAAGAAAGCATTTAAAACAAGAATGCCACTACCCAATAGTGAAACAGTTAAGATCAATTTAATGAACTTGCTTAGCACCACACCTAAATTTGAACAATATGATTTTAGTGTATTTTATTTTGTTATGAGCAGCGATATTGGAAAATGCGCGCCATGCGATAAACAGGAAAATGTGATCAAACAGCTGAAGAAAAAGATTAAAAATATGAACATCAGCTACAACAAAGTTACACTGACCAGATCCAACAGTTAAACGACGCGTTTAAATTTAATCTTAAATGATGGCCGGTTTCTGGATGGACACTAATTAAATTTGAGATACGTATAGAAACTTTAAGCATTCATTTATTATGGATAGTGTAATCTTATAATATAAAATAATCCTCACGAATATTGAATATAAGGCGGTGCTGGTTGCTAATAACTCTTAGCAGTGATAAAAACAACCTTTTGTATTATTGCCCCATTAGGAACCAGCATGCTAGATTTACTCCCTGATTTGTGTGACAACTTCCCTGATCAAGTCAATTTGTTTCAACCTATTTTTCGTTCATTCGGCGGACGTGTTATTTTCCACGGTGAAATAGTGACGGTTAAATGTTTTGAAGACAATTCGCTGGTCAAAGAACTGGTCAATCAACCCGGTTTGGGCCGAGTGATTGTAGTCGATGGCGGTGGTTCACTGCGCAAAGCATTGCTCGGAGACATGCTCGCGGAGGCTGCAACAAATAATGGCTGGGCCGGACTGGTTATTTTCGGTGTTATTCGCGACGCAGGCACAATAGCAACGCTCGATATTGGTGTTCAAGCTTTAGGCACTCATCCAATGAAAACCGAAAAACTTGGTGTAGGTAGTTTAAATATCGATGTTGAATTTGCAGGCCAAACCATTTCTCCAGGACATTATTTATATGCCGATCTAAACGGTATTCTTATTACTGAGCAACCATTACCTACTGGTGTTCAGCCATGACCATAATCCTAAAATAAAAAAGTTTTCAGCTATGCCGTAAAGATATTGTATCCGTAGGGGGATCATGTTATTTTTGCTCAAATTCTGAACTCTGAATATTATCCCTATGAAGATCGCCGTTCCCCAAATTGATCCACTAACCAATATACTTCCTGAAGAGCCTTTACTAATGATGGGGGCTGGCCCAGTGCCAATTCCTCAAGCAGTCGCCAATGCAAATAGTATCGTGATTAATCATTTAGGCAAGTCGATGAAAAAGGTTGTTCATCAAATAAAATCCATGGGCGGATATATATTTCAAACAGATACGCCATGGATCGTTGGTGTTGCAGGTCCGGGATCTGCTGCAATGGAAATGGCTGTTGCAAATTTAGTTTGGAAAGACACTAGCGTATTAAGCATTTGTAATGGTTTCTTCTCAAGCCGCTTGGCACAAATGGCAGAGCGTTCTGGCGGTATTGTCAAAAAAGTGGATGTTGGCGAAAAAAATAGCGTGGTGGCTCAGGATATTCGAGATCAAGTTGAGAAACTTCGCCCTACTGTGATCACACTTGTTCAAGGGGAAACATCAAATACCACCTACAATCATCAATTAGTTGAAATAGGAAAAATAGCGAAAGAGTTTAATTGCTATCTAATCGTTGATGCCGTGTGTACGCTTAGCACAATGCCCCTAAAAATGGATGAATGGAACATTGACGCGGTGATCACAGGTGGTCAGAAAGGACTGAGTTCAATTCCCGGTGTTTCTCTTGTTGCCTTTTCAGAAAGAGCCTGGGATCGTTTAAATTCCCGGTCTGATCAAATCCCTCAATGGACTTTGGATGCGAAACTGGCTTCGAACTTCTGGCATAAAAATTCATATCATTACACAGCCCCTGTTTCAGGTTTACTTGCTTTGCACGAAGCAATGCGCTTAATTTGTGAAGAAACATTACCTGTACGATTTCGCAGACATCTTACTTGCTCAAAAGCCTTGCAAAATGCAATTACTACGTTGGGACTAGAGTTATATATACAGGAAGAAAACAGATTGAATTCAGTGATAGGTATATCACTGCCAACAAACATGGATTCGAAGACAGTTTGTGAACATATCTCTAATAAATATCGTGTAGAAATTGCGGGTTCCTTCGGCTCACCAATTGTTCGTATTGGGCAAATGGGGGAGCAGTGTCGGGTACATAACCTCTTTAGAACCATTCATGCTTTTGGCTCTACCTTCAATGATTTAAGCTTTAAGTTAGATGTACCTGCTGGTATGGCAGAATTAGAAAATTCACTGCAGAGAATTAATTTGTAATCTGGGTTTTCAACTATCAACTATAAGCTATCTACCATAAGCTATTAACCATAAGTAATGGGTTATCCTTCTGGCTAACCCATTCTAACTTTTTAGTATAAATTATCTTAACAAATCAACATCAACAACTGGCCAAATAGCTTCTGAGAATTCTTCTCTGAATTCCGCTAATTTCTGCTCAACTTGTGCTTTACCTATTTGACTGGCCTGAAACATTGGCCCACCTTTATAACGGGGAAAACCATAACCGTGCAACCAAATTGCATCAATATCTGACATTCTTTGAACAATCCCCGCTTTAAGTAAGGCAAGTCCTTCTGAAATCAAAGCAAACAATGCCCGTTGAACAATATCCTCATCACTGAATATCCGTTGTTTAATCCCTAATTGCTGAGCTTTTTCAAATAATAAAGTGTCTACTTCAGCAGCGTGATGTTTTTTACCGTTTTCGTCATACTGATAAAAACCAGCCTGCGTTTTGCGTCCTAAACGATTAGCTTCCACCAGTGTTGCAGCGGCTCTGAAATAACCTTTATCGTGCGTTGGAAAAGGCTGTGCGCTACGGGCACTGTGACCAATATCTATACCAGACATATCCTGAACAGCTAACGGGCCCATTGCCATGCCCCAGTTGGTCATCGCATTATCTATTTGCTCCACCTTTGCGCCTTCCAGTAACATTTGCTGAACTTCCCGTCCATAACGGGTGTACATGCGATTACCAGCAAAACCGAAACATACCCCGACAAGCACTGATACTTTTTTCAATTTCTTGCCCACTTGCATTGCCGTAGCGATCACTTTCTCACTGGTTTTATCAGCTTTAACAATTTCTAATAATTTCATGATATTGGCAGGACTGAAAAAGTGCATCCCCACTAATTGCTCAGGTCTGTTAATAGACGCTGCAATTTCATCAATATCTAAATAAGAAGTGTTAGTCGCTAACACAGTTTCAGGTTTACAAACGGCAACGACTTTTTGAAATAACGCTTTTTTTACTTCAATATTTTCAAATACAGCTTCAAGCACTAAATCACAATGACTTAACGATTGATAATCAGTACTGGAATTAAGTCTGGCAAGACAAGCATCAGGAGCACTCTGGTTCATTCGCCCGCGTTTAACATTACTGGAAAAATTATTTTTTATACGTGCAAGACCGGCTTCAAGCGCTTCATTTGATTGCTCAATTAATTGAACATTAAAATTAGCCGTCAGGAAACATGTCGCGATACCCGAACCCATGTTACCGCCACCAATAATACCGACATTAATCACCTCAACAGGTTGAGCTTTACTGTTCAGTTTGGCCGCTTGCTTTTCAGCAGCAAAGGCATGTATTAAAGCGGCTGATTGCTCTGATGCCCGTAATTTTAAAAATTGCTCACGCTCGTAAGCCATGCCGTCACTGACATTCATCTTTTGTGTTTGTTCAAGCACGTCAAATGCTACCGCCGGTGCCTGCTTACCCCGTGCTTTTTTAATAATATTAGTTTTAGCTGCCTGCCAATCAAAATCTGAACTGTTAACCGACATTTCACCCACACGGCGTGGAGTTAAATTATTATCACTGATTAATTGCTGAGCAAAAATTTGACTCTGCTGATCTAAATCATTTTCAGTAATAACATCGAATAAATTCGACTCTGTAAATTTTGTCACGCTAATATGACGCCCTGAAGTGATCATCTCCAGTGCCTGCTCTGGCCCTAAAATTCGCATTAACCTTTGTGTACCGCCAGCACCGGGGATCAGTCCTAAATTAACTTCAGGCATACCCACTTTTGCCGTAGAGTAAGCGATGCGGTAATGACATGCTAAAGCCACTTCAAAACCACCACCAAGCGAGGTACCAAACAGTGATGCAATCACAGGTTTGCTACAGGCTTCAATGGTATTTACTACATCGGGAAAATAAGGCTGGGTAGCTGGTTTACCAAACTCTTTGATATCTGCACCAGCGATAAAAGTTTTACCCTGACAGCGAATAATGATCACTTTAACATCATCATTGATTTCCAGACTTTCAATCGCATGAACTAAACCTATGCGTACAGCTTGAGACAACGCATTAACTGGCGCGTAGTCAATAGTAATAATGCCGGTGTTTTTCACTAAATTAATTGTAACCACTGGGCTTTGTGCACTTTCTATATTTTGTTCTTTGGGGGAATTTTCTGTTGCCATTTTATTTCATCTCTTAATCATTAAAACGTTGCCAATAAGTATTGTGCTCTTTTGGCAATAAACCTGATGCGTTTTTCAGTTCTTGACTAATATACCGTAATGAAGATTTTGCTAATGCCGTATATAATTTATCAACCAGTTCATGAGCTGCAAAACCACTCCAGGACTCAGGTAACATATCTAAAGGTAGTTCATGATCCTTCAGTAACATACGCCTATATTCATGGATCAATAAAGTACGCATTAAAAAACTTTGTTGTTCGGTTAAATCCATTGCAACCAAATTGTCTAATATGGGCTGATAACAACTCAGGAAATGTTGATACTCTTGCGCTAACTCATCTAAATGCCAACGTTGTCGAACCAATTTTTTCAGAACATTTGCTGAAGAATCATCTAATGTTTTACTGGTAAAAATGATCACCGCATTGGTGAGATTCATCTCATCAAGCGTTTCTTCCAACGATTGTTTATCAATTGACGGGTGAGCAAAAACACCAGAGGATAATGTACTGAAACCCAACCAATGTAACTGACGTCTAAAATTTATTATTTGTTCTTCCGGTACAAATGAAGGTAAAACAATTAACCAGTTACCGTGCCAGGAAGCTGGCTTGCCTGCATAAATTCTCCGCGCAGCTTTTTCATAATGAAGCTTGGCGGAATCAGTAAAAGCATAATAACTGCAACGACCTACCTTTTGGGTTTGTAACCAGTCGTCCTGCACTAATCGAAAAACTGAGGTGCGAATTAAACGTTCCGAAAAACCCAGGGGCTTTAACGCTTCTATTAACGAACCTAACCATAACCAATCACCATGTTGAGATAATACGTCACCAAAAAACGTAACAATATAAGACTTACAACTTATGTTGCTAATATTGCTACGCTTAGCCATAAAATCAATTAAAGCCTGGTTATTTTTCATCGTGTATTTTCATGCTAATTTTTGCAAGCCTGTACATTTTTATGATTATGTTGCATACCAGTTATTTTTAGTTTGGGTTCTTCACAAGTAACCATTAACAAACAACCATGGACAAAATTAAACGTCAAAATCTATTTCAACATCTTCACTTACCGGATGTGCCTGACAAGTTAATATCATACCTTCAGCAACTTCCTGCTCTGTTAAAGAATGATTAATATCCATTTCAACTTTGCCTTTTATCACTTTAGCTTTACAGGTTGCACATACACCACCTTTACAAGCAAACGGCAGATCAACACCCTGCTCCATCGCAGCATCTAAAATATTATCTCCGCCCATAGCTAATTGAATAACGGTTTTTCTACCAGCCACTTTCACTGAAACATTACTCTTCTTTTCGCCATAAGCCTGTGCACGTTCGGCCTGTTTATTAGCAATAGCCTTAGCCGCTGAGCCAGAAAAGAATAACTCATAATGCAGATGATCTTCCCCGAATCCCCAGAATTTAAAAGCATTCACGACTTCTGTGATCATTTCTTCAGGGCCACAAAGGAAAACATCACTAAAAGATTTAATTTCGATTACCCGTGCTAAATCTAAATCAATCAACTTCTGAGCACTGATCCTGCCATTAAATAAACTTGCTTCGTGCTCTTCTTGAGTAAATAAATTAATCCATTCAAAACGGGCAATATTTTCATTTTTAATAAATGCAATTTTTTCACGGAACATTACTAATGAAGTAGATTTATTACCGTACATCAAGGTTACTTTTGCTTTTGGCTCCAGGGCCAAAATAGATCGAATATTAGAAAGAATTGGCGTAATACCACTACCTACCGCGATAAATAAATAATGGTTTTCATTTTGTGAAGAAAGCTCAGTGAAAAAATGTCCCTGCGGCGGCATAACGTCTAATGTCATTCCAACTTTCAGCTCTTCATTAGCAAAGTTTGAAAATACACCGTCATCAATACGTTTTACCGCGACTTGCAACGTTTGTTCTTCAACACTACTGCAAATGGAGTACGAACGGCGAATATCTTCACCATGTATATCTGTCTTTAACGTTAAGTGCTGCCCTTGCTGATATTGAAATGTACTTTTCAATGTCTCAGGTACATCAAAGCTAAGTGCGATAGCATCTCTGGTTAACCGCTCGATCGCGGATATTTTTAATGGATAAAATTCAGTACTCATATTCTTCTCTTTCTTTTATAAGCTTTCACGGAACTTTCTACACTCACCCTGCAAACACCTTCAATAAATCTAAACGAGAGCGAGAGTAAAAGCATTACAAACTTTTAAAATAATCAAACACTTCAGCACAATGCTGGCAACGGTGCATAGACTTACACGAAGTAGAGCCAAATTGACTTATCACTTCTGTATTACTACTACCACAAACCGGACAATCAGGGTGGTCATCTTCATTAGGCGGGGCAATATTCAGCGCCAGTAATTGTTGCTTGCCTGCCGGAGATATCATATCGGTATTCCAGGCAGGTGCTAAAGATACTTTCACTTTGACCTGTTCAAAACCAGCATTGTTAAGGGCTTGAATAATATCTTGCGTCATGGCGTCTACCGCCGGACAACCACTGTAAGTCAAGGTGATCACTACGGTTATTAGCTCAAGCTTTAACTGTCTAGGCTTTAACTGTCCAAAATCATCTTGCGATTGAGTTACCTGTATATCTTGTAACACCCCCAAATCCCAAATTGTTAATCCAGGTAATTCAGGATCAAAAACGTGATCAAGTATTTCCCATAAATGTTGATGGGGTGACGCAGCGCGATAACTAGTGCGCTGAGCAAATACCGGATGCATTGTCGGTATTATTTTATCGGGGTTTATATGCTTATCTGTAGTGTTTGTCATATCAATTTTACCGCTCAGTAGTTACCATTGCATCGTCGGGTAACAACGTTGTAAATATTGCATTTCACACAGCATATGCCCTAAATGTTCTGTATGAATACCATTACGTCCACCACGAATTTGTAATTGGCTGTCACCAAAATCAACATCTGAAACAGCTAAAAACTTTTGTACGTAATCATCCCATGGTTTTTGTAAGCTACTTCGGTCAACCGAAATTCCTTCCGCAAGTAATTCAGCTTCCCATGGCGGCATTTCAAAAAGTTCACCAACAAAATCTTTCAATTCGTCTACCGCACGAAGAATACGGGCGCGACTTTCCTCGGTACCTTCCGATAATTGACGGATCCAGGGTTCACTACGTTTCAAATGATAACGGGTTTCTTTAATCGCTTTCGCGGCAATTGCAGCAACAGTTTCATCTTTAGAATCAACCAATTTTTCTAAATAGAAATGGTAAAATACATCTAAAAAGAATTGACGCATCATGGTAAAAGCGAAATCGCCTTTTGGTAGCTCATGAATCAATAAATTGGTGAATTCACGCTCATTACGCCAGTAGGCTAAATCATCTTCGGTATGTTCTTTACCTTCAATTTCTGCTGCATACTGGTAAAGCATTCTAGCTCTGCCAATATAATCCAGAGCAACATTTGATAACGCAATATCTTCCTCTAAATAAGGCGCATTAGAACACCATTCTGACAAACGATGGCTTAACACAACTGAATCGTCAGCCAAACCCAGTACAAAACGAAACAACGGACTTTGTTGTTCAATGGAAAAAGAATTTATCATAAGGGCCTCCATTACATGTTATCTACTTGGTCTGGCAGCACATAATGTGTCGCATGACGATAAGGTTTATCGTCCATAGGATCAACAAAACTTTCAACATCCCCTTCTTCTGAAGCAGTAATATTTGTAGATTCAACCACCCAAATACTAACCCCTTCAGAACGTCGAATATAACAATCACGAGCATACATCAATGCATGCTCTGCACTTTCGGCATGTAAACTACCAACATGCTTGTGATCTAAACCACGGTTGGAGCGAATAAATACTTCGTAAACGGCTAACTGTTCTTGTTTCATAATTTTATTCTCTTAATTGCCTATATAAATATAAGGTCTTAGCTTTTACAACGGGTTAAAAACTTAAGCAGCAGTCTCGTTTTGTTTATTTATTTCTTTATTTACTTGTTTTTGTTTGTAAGATCTAACCGCTTCCCGCACCCACTCACCATCTTGATGCGCTGCTTTATGATGCTTGATCCTTTGAAAGTTACAGGGGCCTGAGCCATTTATAACTTCTTTAAATTCTTGCCAGTTAATTTCACCTGAATCGTAATGACCACGTTCTTCATTCCATTTAATGTCAGGATCAGGCATTGCTAATCCCAGCACTTCAATTTGAGGAACCGTTTGATCAATAAACTTTTGTCTTAAATAATCGTTAGACATACGCTTAATTTTCCATGCCATCGATTGACTCGAATGAGCCGATTCAGAATCATGCGGACCAAACATCATTAATGAAGGCCACCACACACGATCAAGCGCGTCTTGTGCCATTTGTTTCTGCACAGGCGTACCGTGCGACAATGCATACATTGCTTCATAACCCTGGCGTTGGTGAAAACTCTCTTCTTTACAAATTCGCACCATAGCCCGCGCGTAAGGTCCATAAGAAGTACGTTGCAATGATATTTGATTTACAATTGCCGCACCGTCAACTAACCAGCCAATTGCTCCAACATCTGCCCATGTTAAAGTAGGGTAATTGAATATTTGTGCATATTTCGCTTCACCGGATTGCAAGGCTTCTATCATTTGTGAACGACTGATCCCTAAAGTTTCAGTTGAACTATAAAGATAAAGACCATGACCAGCCTCATCCTGAACTTTAGATAATAAAATAGCTTTACGTCTCAAGCTTGGTGCGCGTGTGATCCAATTCCCTTCTGGCTGCATACCAATAATTTCTGAATGAGCATGTTGTGACATCTGCCTGATAACATTTTTACGATACGCTTCAGGCATCCAATCACCAGGTTCTATTTTTTGTTCATCAGCAATTTTTTGTTCAAACTTTGCTAATTCTTCAGCCATTGCTAATTGTTCATCTTTATTAATAACTTGCATTACGAAGGTTTCCATCACTAGATTTTCTAGCTGTTGCTAGATTACAAGATACCAATACGATACTAATATTATACTTTTTTATCAACATCTGTATCGCAAATTGATTTTACCAGACTGTAAATTTGCTGTTACAAGGGGTTGGTCAGTGTAGGTTCGTTGTTTTTTGATAGAATAACGAAATGAAATGAATAAAATGGCACCAATCATTCGGGGTAACAATTGAAATAAAAAGTCTAAGGAGAAAACGTTAAAACCTGCGACAATTAATTT
>JABSOJ010000528.1 GCA_013216005.1 Alteromonadaceae bacterium
AAAGCGACTTTATACAAACTTTAAATTGGTGGATGGATAATTGATAAAATCCGTCGATTTAAAAGAACTACACCCATTTAAGATAAGCTATACTACTGATATGAAGATAGTTTCAATAATAATGAATATCCAACCCGAACCCGATAACTGGCATACATTATAATGTTTAAGTCATAGTAATTTATAATATTTTTGATAAACTGAGGCATAATCGACAGAAAAACCTTCTGTTATCCATAAGGCGAAAACAATGGATTGGCGCAAAAATTTACTAAAAACTCCAATAATCGGTGACATTACCAAACGGATAGTGTCCAGACAAGTTGATCGTGAAGCCAAAAGTATAGCAAATCACTTTACTGATTTTTTACAACCACAAGTTGCTACTACCCCATTACTCCGGGATGAAGTGTTTAAAATACGACATGATGTATATTGTGAAGAACTTGCCTTTGAAGAAATTAAACCCGAAGGTAAAGAACAAGACGAGTTTGATGATCAATCTATTTTTTCAATGATCAAACATAAACCTACCAATACTTATACCAGTTGTGTACGCATTGTATACATATAAATAAAGATGAAACAAACGATAAGCTTAAATACAACGTTGATGAATTTCTTGAGGGTGTCGATTTATACGTTGATTCTCTTGATTTTTTTGTTTTAGAGGTACGTAAAGAAGTATTTAAAAAATGTACCGAAAAGGGAATACCCATAATAACCGCCGCGCCATTAGGCATGGGTTGCTCCTTGTTATGCTTTATGCCTGGAAAAATGACTTATGAAGAATATTTTAGATTTGAGGATAAAAAACCAGGAATTGATCAACTGGTTCAATTTTTAATTGGCCTGAATCCCAAATTGTTAAAGCGTAAGAGTCGCTATCTAGTGGATGAATCGACTGTGAGCTTTAAAGAAGAAAGAGGTCCATCTACTCCTATGGCGGTAAATTTATGCGCAGGCATGGCAGGAACATATGCTTTAAAAATATTGTTAAATAGAAAAGATGAAGAAATAATAGTCGCCCCTCGGGGGATTCAGTTTGATGCTTATCGAAATGGATCAACGATATCACATCTTAAATGGGGAAATAGAGGCCCATTCCAAAAGATTGCATTTACACTTATCAAGCATATTGTAAAAAAGTAAAGCTTTAATTGTCAGCTAATTTTACACTTTGCAATAACTATAGTTTCATTGCTAAATCCATCTACCCAGCCAAAAAATATAATAACGTTCTATAAACTAATTAAGCCAGTATTATTCATACTGGCTTATTTTAAACAGGCACCAATCAAACCGGGTAACACTTCATATTAGTGTATTATCATGTTTAAGTTGATACAGTTCATAGCCTGTATAGGTTTGAACTCATGTAAATTAATAGAAAACATTGTTGAACTGTAACCCTAATTTAGCCTATATGGTCGGTGCCGCTTATTTTAAACACCACAAAACAACGAATCACACATTAACATTAAAAATCAACTGCTTAAGCTACATTTCTCGTTATGATTATTAACAAGGCAAATACAGCTACCACGTAATTGCTTTATATCTTTGACTAAACGATCGGAACTTATATTTACAGTTCAACGCATAAACCTAACTTCTTTCGTATAAAATATGATCAGAGATTTTAAAAACAACCATACGAACCAAAAGTATCAGCTTTTTTTACACTTTACTACATGCCACCCACCACCACATTCACAACCAACTGTAATATAAGTATTTTTAAAAATTGGCGCACTTTATGCTTTATACCGTACAATAGAATAATTAACTAAATATACATTGATTTCATCATAAGGGACGAAATTGAATTTATTAAAAAAAACAGCATTGATTGCTATTCTAGCTGCAACCACAGCAACGGCTAACGCCAACTGGTTTCAAATAGACGTGAGTGCATTTGGCGCGCCGGCTCATAATGATCCGGACACTTTAACAGGTTCATTTGATGAGTTTGGTTTTTCTCAAACATTATCAACTTCGATTTTCGATTTCCCTAATGGGAGTCTTAATGGTAGCTTTTACGATACCAATATAATCTCAGAACTTAATGCGGTAGGAATAACTGGTCCTAGTTTTACGGGTCCAACATTGGCAGGTACAAATGCAACTTTAGATCACCCTGACTTTAGTAATATGAACATTGATACCTTAGATCCAAATATTGGTGGTATAACAGGTAAAGATGGTGAAGGTTTTCTTCAGAACTGGGAGCTAATCAGCCAATTTCATTTTGATGGAGTTTTTGATCAGTCATCTGGCCCAACTTATACGGATGGTTTTTTTGATCTTTACACTTCAACGACTGGTACAACGACACCTGCAGCAGATAAAGTTTTCAGTGCCTCCTTAACAAGCTCATCAGTTACAGGAACGGCTCTTAAATTGACCTTCGAAATAACAGAAGCAATTGATAATTTTTTATTAATGTCAACGAGTGAATTTGGTGTATTTAATGATGTACACGACTTACTTGCTAATGGTGACTCAATATTCATGACTTTATTTACAACGGTAGTCCCGGCAATTCCAACTGCTGATCAATTAGTTTGGGTTGATAATGGTAATTCAGTCGCTCGTCAAACACAACTTAACGGTAAATTAACACAAGTACCTGAACCTTCAATAATTGCATTATTCGGTTTAGCTCTATTAGGTTTTTCAGCACGTTTACGTAAAAAAGTATAATTGACAGTCTAAGTTTATCATGTGATGGGGCTTATATGCCCCATCTCACTCCCACAACAATATTTACCGACTTAGTAAACAGCTCATATCCCCTTCACACCCACTATTTTTTTTCTGAATGCTTACCAAGCGAGCCAATATTAATTTGGCTCTGTTGTAGCTAATTGTTGTCTATACTTATAAATGAACGTAACTTATTGAGGTGCAAGACAATGAGAAC
>JABSOJ010000529.1 GCA_013216005.1 Alteromonadaceae bacterium
ATATATGTTTTTTATACGATTTTAGTGTAAAAAGTATACGATGCGTAATTATTAGGCGACGCTATTTAAAATCTGATACCATTTTTACTGAAAATCAACTCAGATTTTAAATCTCAGCTTTATGTGCGGAACGTCAGTTACAAATAGAGCTTGCCCGAAAAGGTGCCGGGATCACTGTTACCCATAAGAATTTACTCAAAAAATTCCCTGAACTTCAAATTGTTTTAGCTGATGTAAAAATACCTAATTTAGAATTTTGGCTAGTTTGCCATCCCGATGTTCAGCATAACCAGAGGATCAGGGTGATGATGGATTTTCTTACCTTGCACCTAAGTGATGAAAAGGACAATTAATCTTGCCTCTGTAGTCTGCTCAGGTAATTTGAAAACACCAACAAAACATAGTTTAAATTGACAGTGTCGCAGTTATTTTACTGACTATAATAATCTGTTTTTATTGTGCTTATCAGATAAAATCAGTGTCAACTTTTGCAAAATAGAAATTATATTGCGTAGGATGGGTTAGCCGCAGGCGTAACCCATCAAAATATATTTATTCCTGACACTTAAAGGAAAGTTAGTAACAATGTGATGGGTTACGCCGTTGGCTAACCCACCTACCTCTTTGTTTAGCTTCAATTTTAGAAATAGCCTATGAAAATAGTCACAATCACTCAAATTCAGCAGAGTTATAGCCTAACCTGAGTAAAGTGCATAGGCATGTAATTAAAGTTAAAAGTAACTAAATAGAAAAGTAACTAAAACAAGTATGATTACTTTCCTACGATATTTCTAATTAATTTCCCCTTCTTTAATTTTGGGATTTTTAGGATAAAACTTATCAGGCAACTCGTTTATATGTTCAAAAAAACGCGTATCTTTGTAGGGAAGCTTCATAAAACCAGAAATTCCCAACCCGTTAATACTGGGTAAGAAAGTTAATATTTTGGCCAGACACTCAGTAAACTGTTTTTCTTTATCATGATTTAATAACATTAAATAACTGTGTATTTTCAAGTGAGTCGGCAATACTTCAAAAATAAGACAACCCGTATGATGAATTAAATTCAACCGTGCCAATACAGCCATAATTTCGTCAGGTAAATGCAAATATTCATCCGGATCTTTACCATCTTCAAAATATGAATGCAAACGAGTTATATCATCAACTTCAGGCACATCACTTATTTCAAAAGGTATTTTCTGATCATCCCGGGCAGTAAACGGAAGGCTCTGTTTATCCCGTTCAACATGCAAAGTATTTCTGGCATTAAACAAACAACTTTTAAACATACCAACTCTAAAGATCCCCTGCGCCAGATAAATCATATTATTTACCGCGCTTTGAAAAGACGTTTTCAGGGTTTGATCGAATAAGGTTAAATTAGAATCAATATAAACCCCATCTTTTTCCCATCGGATCGCTAACCCTCCCACTACAGGAAAATGGCCTAAACGCCCTACTGCGGCAATAAATGCCTTCTCAGTATCTCCCATCCCCATTAAAAAGTTTTTATAATATTTTTCAAGCTGAACATCGTCAATGCCCTGCAAACTGTCTTTACCCGAAGATTCCCTTAAAAATGATTTACGCGATCCATAAACAACCGTATCAATCTCATCATTTTCAGGTATAGGCTTCACCCAAACAGGAATTAATGGCGCAATATTTATTTCTGTCGGTTCATCTGCCAATACTTGTAACTTTAATAACTTAAGTTGACTAAAAAAATAATCTCCTGCTTGTTTACGCATTAAAGCATCTTCGCTAAGCATACCTTCCAGAGTTTTAGCAAGCCCCTTAGGTAAACCAAGTGAACTTGGCGTGATAACTTTACTACCGTACCTACAAGACTGCCCAGAGGCTAACGCATATAAAGTCGCGGCTAAACCCTGTTCGTCAAATAGAGGTGATGATAATTCGCCGGATATTTGATCAGGTCCAATAAAATACACATCGCCTAACCGTGCATTACTGTGCTGTAAATCACTACTCATCAAATCCATCACGTTATTACTGGTACTTTGCTCATTAGTATCAAGTTGCGCGACAACTGAAGATCCCCAATCAACTAAATAAACTTTACCTTCTACATCGTCAAACACAACATTAGAAGGTTTAATATCACCGTGAACATAAGGTTTTCCCTTGGTATGAGCGTTACTGTCTCGTAAATACAATAAAATTTCGGCTAATTGAATGGCAATATTTACCACAAGCTCTGGTGGTAATGGTCCTCTTTGATGGGAGATTTTTTCAAAATCTATACCGGGCGCCCTACTCATATGAAGAATTAACTGACGCTTGATTTTGTAAAATTCTATCACTTTAGGAATACGATCATGTGATAATTCAGCCTGAATTTCAGCTTCGTCGGCAAGTCTTTCCTGAACGTGTTGCGGTAAGTTTATGCGGGAGAATTTAAAAACATGATTTTTCCCCTCATTGTCTTCGCCATTAAAAACGAAGCCATACGCACCTTTACCCAATAAAGAGATGTTGTCATAACCCAGCAATCCAAGTTGCTGCTTACAAAGATCAACCCAATGCTTTAATTTTTTAGCGTCTTCATGGCTTAATAAATATATTGATTGATCGTCAGCAATATAAAAATGTTGTAGTTTTTTTTCGTTCACTTCATCACTAATTTTTTTGTTATAAACAAATGTATACTTTGAAGCGTAACGCTACACAGTTTTAAAAAAGACTACAAGAAACTAAATCAAGAATATTGAAAATTATCTAAAGATGATTAAAAGGATTCTGTCGATGATGCAAAACACGAACAAGTAAATGCCATTATCGCGAAGTAAATAAAAAACAAGATGACTTTCATGTTCAAAACAACGTGAGCTTGCGGGAACATAGCGTGACTTGACAGATTTTCTTAAATAAGAGCCTTTTTAGAAATTTCCCACAGCAGAA
>JABSOJ010000530.1 GCA_013216005.1 Alteromonadaceae bacterium
AAAAATTAAAAATCTAACAAACTCAATTTTGACTGCCTAAGTCGCTTAGGGGCGAAAGCGAGTTATAAGAAGCGTCGACAAAGAAGACATTAGCTATTACTGCTAATTGTCTAGAATGGATTAGAATTTGTATTGATAACGAACCATAGTCTCTTGTTATGTTTAACCGATAAGATTTATCAGATGGTAGTCCTGAAAAAAACTGGACTATCGAATACTGTTTGTGGTTTTACAGAAGCATCGAGATAAAGGCGAAGATCAATACGGGAACTATATTTTTGATGTTTTTCGAATCCAAGAGATTCATAAAAAGTTACGAGATTCTCAGTAGTTACCTCGCCATCGTCGTCAGGGAGTGCGGTAATTTCTATGCAAGCTTGGCGGCATTCTACCGTAATGCGTTCGATCGCTTTATTTAACAGCTTTCGAGCTATCCCCTTCCTGCGTAATATAGGTAATATATCTAAACGTTCAATTGAATAGACCATCTCTTGTTCATTGCTTTTTCTCCACATACAACAACAATCATCAATGTACTCTTCGAGATACACATAGAAATCACCGTCTTACTCTTTGTACTTAATGTTAAAAAACTGAGTCATAACACTCCTTTAAGCCATCGGCTAGTTTAATTTATCTTATCCAATTGGTTGTACATCATCAGTGATTGCCATCCTTTACTACCAAAATTCGCCATGATAATCCGTATCGCATACCGCAATAATACAAAACAACTTATTATCACTTGGGAATATATTTGATCAATTTTCTTAGCCTTAGTAGCCTAACTTTGGGTAATCGCCAAAATACATAACGCCCTCGTTAAGGGGCAAAATTTAGTTGGCTAAAATGTTGAGGAACGAAAACAGCCAACTGTATTTTGTCCCACTTGAACAGCTTTGTTATATTGCATTATCTGAAGTGCTTTAAGAACCTATAAAACAACTCTTTTTGACCGCCTTCTAAATCAACACTTAAAGTTTCTTCTTCTAAACAAGCTAAAGCATTATCTGCAATGGATGAAGCTAAATCTATGATTTTATCAGGATTAATAAGGGTGGTCATTTCAGGCTTAAACGTTTCAACTTTACCATCCCAAACCACAGGTGAATATTTAGTTAGGCTATCGATTTCTCTATCAAATTGAAAATAGAAACTAGGCTTATTCTTATGTTGTGCAATTGCCATTAAGCTAGCGTTATGAAAAAAAGAGTTTCGTAAAGCATATAGAGCCTTCGTATCTAAATGACCTTCTGAATAGTCTGCAAAATAATATAACGCTTTGAGGATAGGACTTGAATCAGAGTTAGAGAACTTGGGAATATCAGTTCTAGAATAACAAAAACCAATTTGTTCAATTACTGCAAAAGCTCCGACAACAGGTACAAAGTTCTTCGAATATTCTCTATGCCTTGCATGATTAATTTCTTGCAAGGTTATAGGAAGGATTGATTTCAAGTCACCATCTTTGAGTTGGTAATAAGATTTCCCTCCTAAGTGAGCATATGCTAATTCTAAGATAGTTAAATCTATAAGCCCTTTATCCTTCCATTCACTAATATCCAATTAATACTCCATAGCTATGTTGCAATATAACACCTTATTAGACCAATACAATCTGCCTTTTTTTGGCTAATTGAATTAGATCTATTATTAATATTTCGTAAGCTTATAGTTAAATTACATAAGCATCAATAAGTTACTATCATTTCAATCCGACTTCCCCCCGTAAATATTGATTTATTCTGCATTTATGGATTAAATCAGGAATATCAATCAACATGTGATTATATGGCTCTGTTGTAGATAATTGTTGTCCCTTCAAATGGAATTAAACTCAACCCTTATATCTAGGACTCTGTGACTAATTCTCGTTAAAAAACCAATTTATCGCCTAACCCTTTAAAAATAGGGGATTCATCGAGGGACAACAGTATTATGGAACAGAGCCAAAATTATAAAGTTCACTGTTATAAAATTCAATATTATAAAGTTCAATGTTATAAAGTGCTAAGGAATAAAAATGCTTGAAATTTACGCTGGAAAAACGGCACTTAAAATGCTTCAGCAAGAAGGTTTTAATCAAGAATTATTTTCTTCATTTCTTGGCGCGAGTGGCGGACCTAAATGGTTTGCACTTTATGGATTAGACAAATATGTTTTTGGTGAGTTCTTTCAAAACAGACAAACAGAATTAAACCTGATTGGTTCATCGGCCGGCGCTTTTCGAGCCGCATGTTTTGCCCAGAAAGATCCTGTTGTTGCAATTACCCGTATGGCAGAATCTTATGCTGAAACGGTATATTCAAAAAATACCACACCTGAAGAAATCACCCGAAAAGCGGTTGAACTGCTGGATCATGTTTTAGGTGAAAATGGCGTAGAAGAAATAATAGGGAATAAAATTTATAAAACGCATTTTCTGGTAAATAAAGCCAATGGATTTGTTGCCTCAGATAACAAGTTAATTCTATTACTTGGCTTAATTAAAAGCACTGTTCGTAATCGAATTGATAGAAAATTAATACGGGATCAATACGAAAGGTATGTTTTTAAATCACCTTCCAGTCATTTAAAATTTGATGATTATTGTGGTTTTAATACAGAATATATTGATTTAACAACAGCTAACCTTAAAAGTTCATTGTTAGCATCAGGGTCTATACCCATGGTTATGCAAGGAATTAAAGATATTCCGGGTGCTCCTGACGGAATGTATCGAGATGGTGGCATTGTTGATTATCATTTCGATATAAATATAAAAGATAATAACGGTTTAATTTTATATCCGCACTTTAATCCTGTTCCTAAACCAGGTTGGTTTGATAAGAACCTGAAGAGAAAAGTGTTAACCGAAAATTACGATAAAATAGTGATGCTTGTGCCGTCAGCATCTTTTATTAAGTCGTTACCTTAT
>JABSOJ010000531.1 GCA_013216005.1 Alteromonadaceae bacterium
TCCAAAGATCTTCAAACTTTAAAAGCAGCTACACCCCATACGTAATAAGACATGTAGACTTTCCGTTCAGGCACTAAATAGTGATGATAGCCGGAGATTTTTTTCAGCATCATAGGATTAAACCAGTATCCGGTGATCACTTGAGGTTGTTGGTCAGTATCAAAACTAAATAAATCCTCCTCGTCCATATCGAGCTCTGCTAATAATTCAGCACCTATTTCTTCTGTGGTATTCAATGAATCAAGAAAATCTTTTGGTGCATCAATAATGACATCTAAAGGTGTGGTACCACCTAGTTGTTTATCTATTAATGCCATCCCCTGATATATCTCTGTATTTTCTTTGAAGTAATCAATGAAGCGGTTTTCAACGGTAAGCATGGTTACGCCCAAAATGCTAAGTGCAACAATCAGAAAATAGACGAATAAAACTTTAGCCTTTTCCGGAATTAACTTATTGGCCACGAACAAGACCAAATTTTTGGTGAAGTTTTGTTGGTTTACTGGCTTGCCCGGCGGTAATAACATTAACATTGCCGGAAAAAGGGTGAAAACCATCAAAAAGGCAAGGCATACTCCAATCGTCATCATCCAGCCAAAATCAATAACGGGTCTGATATCACTTACGATCAAAGAAGCAAAAGCAACGATGGTTGTGATAGAGGTAAAGAGACACGGCACAAACTTTGTTCTTAAGACGGTAGAAACAATTGTAAGTTGCGTGGCGAGTGGATTTTGCCAGTGATATTCCTGATAACGAACAATAAGGTGAATTGTCAACGAGAGTGTTAAAATCAACATTAAGGAAATAAAATTGGAAGAAACCACAGTAACAGGCCAGTTCAGCAATCCAAGCAAACCAATCATTACCCCACCCGTTATCACGCATGTAACCAGCGGCAGTATAACCCATCTCAATCTTGAAAAAGCAATCGCTAAGGTAGCTATAATGAATAATATAACCACCAGACCAAAGTTTATTAAATCGTGTTGAATAAAGGCAATAGAATCGGCAGTGATCATCGGCACACCACCTAAATGTAATACGCCATATTGCTTAAATTGATTGACGACTTGTCTAACATCACTAATTAATTTTGCTTGTTGTTTTTGCATGTCATTTACATGACGAGTAAAGGCTAAATTGATGGTTTTTAGTTTTTGTTTATCACTTTGTATTTGTTGATCAGGCGTTTGTTCGTCTTTAATGGATAACCTTAAGGCATCTCTTTGCGACAAGAGTTGCAGATATTTATCATCTTTATTAACGTAAAGTAACAGTGCCGTAGTTTTTCCATCAGTACTGATTAATAAATCTCGATATATCGGACTGTCCAGTAATTCTTGTTTTGCAAGGTTTCTATTGGTTTGTTTACTTAACATGGTTGGTGTTTCTTTTTGCAGAGAATCAACTGAAACTGCCGGGCTGTTGATCAAAGGCACGGATAAAATACTGATCACAGATTCTATGCCGTCAATTTTGTTAAGTAGATCAGATAATGAAATAAGCTGTTCGATGCTATCATCATTGAATAAGTTTTTATCAGGACTGAAAGTGGTGATCAGAAAGTCATCTGAGCCATACTTTTTTTTGATTTCACGATAAAAGTTAAGATCTGCATCGTTTTCGAGTACTAAGGTATCGCCTGAAGCATCCAACCTGAAATTGCTTATTTGGCTCATAAAAAATAAGCTGAGCATTAGTATGACAAAACAGACGAGTTTAGGTTTTGACAGAATTTGTTCTTTATAAAATTGAGAAAAGTTTAATGGCATCAGTCACTCATTTTCATTTTAAAATCAATCGATTTTTGGTTTCCGTTAGCCTTAAGTATGGATGAATTCCCTGTAAAAAAATGGCTCTGTTCCATAATACTGTTGTCCCTCGATGAATCCCCTATTTTTAAAGGGTTAGGCGATAAATTGGTTTTTTAACGATAATTAGTCACAGAGTCATAGATATAAGGGTTGAGTTTAATTCCATTTGAAGGGACAACAATTATCTACAACAGAGCCAAAAAAATGTATTATTTTGTAACTGGACCCAAGCTATTTTGAGATGCAGGTTCAGAGCTAAGTCAGTTTTTTTGTCCACGAATATGCCGTATCAAAAAAGCACATCAATTCTTGTCCTCTAAAATGGGACAATTAAGTTTTTTAATAATGATAATATAAATAAAACAATCAATGAAAGTTGTCAAAAGTATTGCAAGTCGAAACTAAAAATATTAACAACCTGTTTTGGGATACCGACTTTATTTCAGGCTGTGGCGTTATGGATGAAGGATTCGAAATGCTGTAAAATTATTTTTTTAAAGCGGCTAAACCTGAATAATTTTGAAATAGGAAACTCTGAACATGTCAGAAAAAGAAAAAATCAGTCAAATAGACTTTTCTGAGTCTAATTTTAAGTCGTTAAAACAAGGCAAGAAAACAACTGTCAGACTTGATGGAGAAGAATTTAACTTAGGCTCAACTTTGCTAGTTAACGTATCGTCAAAAGATGTTATCAAGGCAGAAATAACAGAGGTTAGAAAAGTAAGGTTTGGAGATTTAGGTTTGTCTGACGCCGTAGCCGATGGTTTTAATTCTGTCAGCGAGTTGCGCAAGGAGCTTGAGAAGTGTTATCAGAAACTGATCAGTGATTATGATGTTGTAAATGTCGTTCGGTTTAATTTAATGGATTAGTAAAAATAGAGTTCAGTTTTGGTCACGTTTATCATTCGCAAAATTCGACCTGCTTGATATTGATTTTTTATCAGCTTTGCACCTGACATTCCGCACCTAATAAAATATATATGTTTTTTATACGATTTTAGTGTAAAAAGTATGCGATGCGTAATTATTAGGCGACGCTATTTAAAATCTGATGCCATTTTTACTGAAAATCAACTCAGATTTTAAATCTC
>JABSOJ010000532.1 GCA_013216005.1 Alteromonadaceae bacterium
ACCTTCTAAAATACCACTTGCTAATTAATCATTAATATCAAAACCCTTTAAAATAAAGGGCTCCAAGAGGGATTTCCTAGGTATAAGAACAAAAACCCCATCATATAACCTGGTACAAATATGTCATAGAAGAACCTCTTATTTACAAAGGGCTCCAGGAGGGATTTCCTAGGTATAAGAACAATGCCATTGCAGCACTACTTAAAGAAGTACAGCCCTCTAAGCCTTCTCTGACTCTTATACTTTAAAAGCATAAAATATAGTTAATGATAATAGATTTTTTACACGCATTTTCTTTTTATAAAATAATGTAGTGCTAGACTATAGTGGGTATCTTTTAGCCAAAAGGCGTATATTATCGAACCAAATCAACAGCCCCCCCCACCCCCCAAAACACTCTTTATGATAGCCATAGAATGTCTGGCTTTTTTTCTGGCATTTAATACCATGTTTTTTTTAGCGCCTTTTCTTGAAAAGGCCATTGGTTACTTTGTGCTTTCCTTACTCAATGAAAATTTTGGCCAAGATTATGGCAGTCTAATTTTGGCTTTTATTTGTTATGGATTTATTTTTCTAATGAGTCTGTTGGTATTCATTGCCAAACTGACAAAATTTGCCACCAAAATAGCCCTTTAATTAACGCTTTGAGGTAAAAAAATGAACAAAATAATCCTTGTTTTAATTCTTGTTTTATTGGTTTCCAGTTGTGGCAAAGAAAGAGTGTCCGCAAAACAAGGGCAAACCTTGCAGAACCTAGCCAGTAAGGAAATAACCGAACGTAAAAAAAATAACAATAGCCATCTTCTGCTCATAGCAAGATTACAATTAGATGAGTTGGAAATCCAATTAGAAAATAAACGAAAACTCGCGCAATATAAAATAGCTGCGGAAAAAAAACAGCTGGAAAGCCAATTTCAGCATGAACGAGAAATCGTTCAAGATAAATTAGAAGCGGGGAAAAAATCGCTTGAGCGAAAATTAACGAATAAAAGGCAAATCTTTCAAGATAAAATAGAGGGTAACGCACGCATTGAACGAATGAAATCAACCCGTTTGCAAAACATAACAGATAATATTGCGCGGCTTTTTGTGCCTTTTTTAATAGCCGTTTTATTGAGCCTATCGCTTTTCACGATGTATAAAGGGCATAAAACCTACACCACCACAAAAGCTGCAAACAGGGAAAATGAATTAAAAATAAGGCTGAATTCAGAAGATAATAGGTTTAGAGACGAATTAAGAATAAAAATGAATGCACAAGCCGAGCAGAATGCACAAAAAAACGCTATGGAATATCTTAAAGGTTTAAGTTCGGAGTATTTCAAGGCGCTTTCGCAACAAACACAAACAAAACTTATTGCTTGTGCTTTCCTACCTTCACTATCCAATAAAGACGATGATGAGGAAGATATTATCAATAAAATAGATGATAAAGGAGATGCTGAGGCAGATATTGTCAATAGAACAGAAGATGACAAGAGTGAAACCGCATGAATCAGGGACAGAATTTTGGAGACACTAGGTGGGCAACCATGGCAGAAATGACCGCGGCAGGGCTGTTTAAAAAAGGCGGCTTTCAGCTTGGTTTTAAAAATAACGTCCCTTTATTTTTTGATACCCCCGCCCCTGTCATTATTACCGCAGGATCTGGCAGCGGTAAGGGCGCTAAGATACTGGTTTACAATGTCGTGCGTTATGAAGGTAATATCCTGGTTAACGATGATAAGGGCGAGCTGTTTCAAATTTCAAAAGCCCATCATCATAAGATTAAAATTAAAGCCCGTTGTTATAATCCCAATGGCAAACATGGTTTACCCCAGCATCGCTGTAACCCCCTTGATATCCTTAAAGAAAATAGCAAATACTATCACAGTGACGTAGAATGCATTGTTGAAAATATTCTACCTCTCTCTGGTTCGTCAGGAGGTAAATATTTTGAAGAATGCGCACAACGTTGGTTATCCAGTTTTATCAAATTTGAAGTGTCGGAATGGGGTAAAACCTCCTTTTCATCACTTTATGATTTTTTTGGCGTGTTGGAGGCCAACCCTGATATTTTTGCGACTGTTACGGACAAAATGAAACAGGGATCAACGGATGTCGCGTTGACTGGGGCTGAAATGGTCAATTTGAGAAACAGCGGTGACGGTAAACGCTATGGGGATATTATGAGCGAAATATACAACGCATTTAAGCCATTATCTCAGCCCAATATTTATGAATTTTTGAAAGGTGGGGACGGCTCGCTAGAAGACCCCTTTACCTCAAAACAACGTTACAAAGATTTTATTATTTTACCACCAGCAGCGGCCGCTATTAAACGCGCAATCATCACTACGTCCATGCTCTATAAAGAACGGCACGGGCAAGCTGCACCTATTATGCTTTTACTGGATGAAGCGGGACAACTAGGTAATTTTCCAGAATTCTTGAAAGCATGTACTTTTGGTCAAGGAATAGGGGTTAAGCTCATAGGCGTTTTTCAAGATAGCGGGCAGATGATTAAGAACTATGGGGAGAGCGGGCCGACAACGATATATGGGAGCGGTCAGCAGAAGGTGTATTTCGGTATACGAAATTTAGCAGATGCGAAAAGCGTAAGCGAGCAATTGGGCACATTTACCTATAAATACACCAGCAGTCTACGACAAGAGCAAGCGCAACATAACAAACAACAAGAAGTGTGGGCAATCCTTAACGGCAAAGACCCCGTACAATCACTTTTAGAGGCCGCACATGCTGAAAAAACGTATGAAATACCTGACGCTATGGCAAAGCTCTTAATGTCACCTGACGAAGTGCTGCGGCTAGCCAGTGATAAGATGATTATTGGGTCTAACTACAAAAGCGGTAAAAAACGCCCACTAACCCACTCCATCATATTGATATGCAACAATATTATGTTGA
>JABSOJ010000533.1 GCA_013216005.1 Alteromonadaceae bacterium
AGATCTTCAAACTTTAAAAGCAGCTACACCCCATACGTAATAAGACATGTAGACTTTCCGTTCAGGCACTAACTAAACTACATATTAACCACATAACATTCACAAAATGGCAACTTAACTTAGATATAACGCTGATATTAAGTATATGCCCCCTAATTTAGCCTTAGATTCTTCATCAGTAAAGAACTTTTTGTAATTAAATTACAAAATTTAACTTTCACTAAATATTAACGATAATTCAGGACGTATCGTAGGGCAGTAAAAGAAGTTAAACAAAGTGATTGTTGGTATATAACATTAAAAGTTCCCTAATAAAGGCAATTATTACTGATAACCACTCGGATAATGAAATAAATTTACATAATTCCTGTTATTTACAACGAAAATAAATTACAGTACTGCCAATAATTAAAAGATTTGGGGGCAAACGTTAATGAACATTTTAGAAAAAATTGCAAATGAACTAGACACATTCAGTAAGTCTGAGCGCAAAGTTGCAGAAGTAATAATGGCGTCTCCAAACACAGTTATTCATGCCAGTATTGCGGCTTTAGCTAAACAGGCAAACATTAGCGAACCCACTGTTAACCGCTTTTGCCGACGTCTGGACACTAAAGGATACCCGGATTTCAAATTACATTTAGCACAAAGCCTTGCCAACGGAACTCCCTATGTAAACAGACATGTGGATGAAAGTGATACCGCTGAAGAAT
This sequence comes from Alteromonadaceae bacterium, assembly GCA_013216005.1. GTDB lineage: Bacteria > Pseudomonadota > Gammaproteobacteria > Enterobacterales > Alteromonadaceae > JABSOI01. The sequence continues at coordinate 714 of JABSOJ010000533.1, forward strand.
ATACAACAAAGATTTTTGAATCTACCATGGCAAATATTGAACTTGCCCGTAAAAGTTTAGACAGTTCGATAATTAATCGTTCTGTGGATTTATTAACGCAAGCCAACAAAATTTCATTTTTTGGTTTAGGTGCATCTGCAGCTGTTGCTCATGATGCTCAAAACAAATTTTTCAGATTCAATGTCCCTGTCGTTTATTTCGATGACATATTAATGCAACGTATGAGTGCTATAAATAGTCAGCAAGGTGATGTGGTAGTGGTTATTTCTCACACAGGACGTACTAAATCATTGGTTGAAGTAGCAAGTTTAGCCAGAGAAAATGACGCCACGGTGATCGGAATAACATCAAACAATACCCCGCTTGCCAAAGAATGTAACATTGTTTTATCTGTTGAAGTTCCTGAAGACACCGATTTATATATGCCCATGTCATCAAGAATTGCTCAACTGACACTGATTGATGTATTAGCAACAGGCTTTACTTTAAGACGCGGTTCCAAATTTAGAGATAATTTAAAGAAAGTTAAAGATAGTTTAAGAAGCTCACGTTTTGAAAAAAAATAAAACGTGTAATTAGCAACTTGTAATTAGTAAACGTTGAATGAATAAACGTTGAATTAAATAATATTGTATTAAATCTATAAGGATTAACATGCCTAGAAGAACGAAAATTGTCGCTACCTTAGGACCTGCCACAGATAACAGAGAAACACTTAAAGATGTGTTAGCGGCAGGTGTGAATATAGTAAGACTAAACTTTTCCCATGGTGTCGCGCAAGATCATATCGATCGCGCCAATACAGTACGTGAACTAGCCAAAGAACTTGGTATTTATGTCGGTATTTTGGGCGACTTGCAAGGTCCTAAAATTAGAGTGTCAACCTTCAAAAATGGTCCAATAAAATTAACTATTGGTGAAAAATTTGAACTTAATGCAGCCTTAGGAAAAGGTGAAGGCTGCCAGGAAAAAGTTGGTATAGACTACAAAGATTTACCAAAAGATGTAAACACCGGTGATGTTTTATTACTTGATGACGGCCGTGTTCAATTAAAAGTAATCAGCACGACTGAGACCTCTGTTTTCACTGAAGTTACCGTTGGTGGCCCTTTATCAAACAATAAAGGCATTAACCGTCAAGGCGGCGGATTAACCGCTCCGGCATTAACAGATAAAGATAAAGAAGACATTAAAACCGCTGCAAAAATTGATGTGGATTTTCTGGCAGTATCTTTTCCCCGTGATGCCGCAGATATGCGCGAAGCAAGACTTTTAGCACAAGAAGCAGGTTGTGATGCCCGTTTAGTCGCTAAAATTGAACGTGCAGAAGCCGTTAATGACGACAAAGTTCTCGACGGAATAATTTTAGCTTCAGACGTTGTAATGGTAGCCCGTGGTGATTTAGGTGTTGAAATTGGTGACGCTGAGCTGGTTGGTAAACAAAAACATATTATTGCCCGTTCCCGTCAATTAAACCGTGTTGTTATTACAGCAACCCAAATGATGGAAACAATGATAGAGCAACCCATGCCAACACGTGCTGAAGTAATGGATGTTGCTAATGCTGTACTTGATGGAACCGATGCGGTCATGTTATCGGCTGAAACCGCTGCCGGTAAATACCCTGTTGAAACTGTTAAAGCGATGGCAAATGTATGTGTAGGCGCTGAAAAACAACGTTCAGTAACTACCTCAGGCCACCGCATTGAAATGACATTTACTGAAATTTCAGAAACCATCGCCCTTTCAGCTATGTATGCTGCCAACCATTTAGATGGTGTAAAAGCAATTATTGCCTTAACCGAATCGGGACAAACCAGTAAAATAATGTCTCGTATAACGTCAGGTTTACCAATTTATTCTTTATCTCGTCATAATAAAACACTGAATAAAACGGCAATTTACCGTGGTGTTTACCCTGTAGCTTTCGATTCTACCGAAAATACCAGTGATGATTTATCAAACGACGTATTGTCTGCTGTTATTAAAAATTCTGACTTAAAAATAAACGACAAAGTTATTTTTACTCATGGTGATTTAATGGAAACCGTTGGTGCATCGAATACCTTGAAAGTGCTTACTGTTGCTAAGAAACATTTGGTTTAAACTTTTAATCCTACATTCCGCACATTTAAGGTATTGATTTAAATGGACTTTAAAAGTCATAAAATGTAGCCATGTATTTGTGT
>JABSOJ010000534.1 GCA_013216005.1 Alteromonadaceae bacterium
GTTAGGCGATAAATTGGTTTTTTAACGAGAATTAGTCACAGAGTCCTAGATATAAGGGTTGAGTTTAATTCCATTTGGAGGGACATCAATTATCTACAACAGAGCCAAATATTTATACTTCAGTATAAATATTTAACGATTAACCTTAGCGAATAGGTAATTCAATGTCTGAAAAAAACGCATCAATTTCGGCATTATTTTTTAATGACATTGCCCGCATCACCAAATTCTTATTCAAATGAGGCGCAAAACGTTCAATAAAATCATACATATAATCCCGTAAAAAAGAACCTCGTCTAAAGCCAATTTTAGTGGTACTTGACCTAAATAAATGACTCGCATCTATGGTCACTAAATCACTGTCAATTTTAGGGTCCATTGCCATCGTCGCAATAACACCAATACCGACACCTAAACGAACATATGTTTTTATCACATCAGCGTCTGTTGCAGTAAAAGCAATTTTAGGCTCAACTCCAGCTTCGTTAAAAGCTCTATCAAGTTCGGAACGCCCGGTAAATCCAAACACATATGTAACTAAAGAGTATTGCGCAATATCAGCAATTGTTATTTCACGTTTCTTTGCCAAAGGATGATCCGGTTTAACAATTATGCTTCTGTTCCAATGGTAGCAAGGTAGCATCACCAGATCATTATACAAATGAAGAGATTCTGTCGCGATAGCAAAATCAACATCTCCTTTTGATGCCAAATCACTAATTTGTACAGGAGTCCCCTGAGACATTTGTAATGAAACTTTAGAATATTTATTCATAAAGCCCTGAATTACAGTAGGTAAAGCATAACGTGCCTGAGTGTGAGTTGTCGCTATACGTAATTTACCTTCATCAGGTTGAGTATGCTCGCGGGCAACTGATCTAATTGCTTCAATCTTAGAAAGTATTTCTGTTGAAATACTAATGACTTCGCTCCCCACAGAAGTAACATGAGTTAAATGCTTACCACTTCGACCAAAAATTTGAATACCCAACTCATCTTCAAGCATTCGCACTTGCTTACTGATACCTGGTTGAGAAGTATATAAATTTTCTGCTGTTGCAGAAACATTAAGATTGTTGTTGAGTACCTCAACAATATAGCGGAGTTGTTGCAGCTTCATAATTTTACTTCAACCGTTATGCATAATTTGCTTATTTCAAAAATATATACTTAAATAAACACATATTCCATAACAATTTTAATGTTTTTGTAAATATTTTGTCACAAATTAAATAACCCTAAAATATTAACAATGAATTAACCCTTTATTTATGGTTTTGTCTCATACTCCTAATTTTCAAGCACAAATGCCAAACCATTAGGGATAAAAAATCAATTGAAATTAAGATTAAAACACAATAATACTACTACTCTGAGCATGAATGATAATTTTTACAAATAAAAGATAGCCTTAGCTCTATGCTAAAGCGAACAATTTTTGTAGACTGACACAAGTCGTCTGTATTTTTTCATACATGAGTAATAATTATGATCGCAATTATCCTTGGCTTAATAATAGTTTTAATTATCATTGTTGTGGTAGTTAATGGTATACAACAGCATAGAGAAAAATTAGAACAACAAAAACGTGCCAAAGTATCTAGGCAAAAAGCTATAGTTGATGAAACAGAAGAATTAATTCTGAATTTAACTAATTTGCCCCCTAACCCTAATCTTATCAAAATACTTAATAACCGTAGTTTAGTTGCAGCTAAAACTATGCATGACTTAATGCCTGAAATAAAAAGTATTATAAATAGAGTTTCAGAAATGCAAGCAAGATTAAACGCATCAAAGGAGTTGGCCGCAAATGTCAAGTCAAAAGATGAAACGTTTATTTTACCTGATAATGAACAGCAACTCGTGGCAATACTACAATGTATTAAAAAATTACGCGCTGTACTTAAGTCAGAACAGTCCAGAGGTAACTTGGATGCACCAACCTATGTGCAGGAAGATCGTACTTTAGAGACAATGCAACTACAAATAAGTATTGAAAGTTTAATAAAACGTGGCTCACAGTCATTTGAAAAAGAAATGTACGGCTCTGCCCGTCAATATTTTGAAAAAGCGATGCAAACAATTAATGGGCACCCTCATCAATCAGAATATACAACAACTAAAAAAGAGCAGCTGGAAGATAAACTGACTGAGATTGCGAATTCGTTGAAAATCACCAATGAGCAGGACAGAGAAAGAAAAGCTAAAAATGAAGAAGATGAGCTGGATGTGTTATTTCAACCGAAAAAGAAGTGGTAACTTACTTTCTTTGTAAATAGCTTTTAAAAATTAGCTTATGTAAACGCTTAAAATAAAAAACCAGCTATAGCTGGTTTTTTATTATAATACCCCAAGAATGAATATCAGCCCGATTAATTAATAAAACATTTAAAAATTTTCGATTAATTCAAGAAATAAGAATAGATAGAGTTCCAATATTGCATTCAATTAAATCAATAACCTTACCTTCATTTTTACGACGTACTATGAAGGCTTATCAATTAAAATCTCAAATACGTGAGTTAGGTTGCGAATTACACCGTATTGGTCGTTCAAGGAACTGGCAAATTAAAGCAAAGTTTGATCAGATTGAAGGGGTCATTTCTTTCATTGAACAGTCTGATGAACCCAGTTGGCAATGGGTAGCAAAAATATTGCGTAAACAATACGAAAACTTAACTTTCGATGCTTTAATGAATATTGCAAAGAAGAAAGACAGTATTACGGTAAATGAACTTATGACACGTACCGATTGCACGATATCGCAAGCCAGAAAAGTGATAGATGAACTTGAAGGTTTTTAAATTTAACTGAGTGAGTAGGCTGTCGAAATATGACCATTTTCAACCAATTTACCGTTTATATTTTTGGCTTTTTTAATATTGTTGGAATTTT
>JABSOJ010000535.1 GCA_013216005.1 Alteromonadaceae bacterium
CATAGCCACTGAGGCTAGGCCACATTCAGCTATTTCAGATTGCAAAATGATAGGTGCTGACTTTGAAAAAGAGAATTTTAAGAGTGTTTGATCTGATGGAGTAATCATTTATATTATTATTTAAGGTTAAATAAAAAGTGTCACAATAGCTAAGCTATTGAAGAACATATGCGTGACTATAGAATAGCTAATGTTATTACTTTTATAACGAATAAAGCCTAACAATAAACCAAAAGCCAACATTATTATAAAGCTTACATTATGTTCATACTGGCTATGAATAACAGTGAAAATAATTGCGGTCAGTATTAACGCTCCGATATCTCCCAGCTTAGTTTGACCGATTCTCCTGAACAGCCATCCCCTAAAAACTAGCTCTTCCATAACAGGAGTAACTAAGCAAATAGAAACTATAACTAATGCAATCACACCCACACTATTACTAGCGGCTTTAATATCCAACATAAACTGCTCAACAGGTAAATTCATCATTGCACCAATCATCGAAGATATAGCCCAAAAGATAAAGCCTGCTAATAACCATTTCATCAACTCCTGTTTTTTTATTTTTTTAATAGCCCAAAAGTCAAAACAACTTTTCCAGTCTTTTTCTGGAGTTGCTTTTATTAGCAGTGGAATATTTATGATAGGCGAGAGTAATAATAATATTAGTATTGTTAGGACATTAGTAGTCCACTTACTAAATCCATCTGGACGATTATCATCTAGATAAAACACCTCAAAAAAGAGTCCACTTATGAACCCAAAAACTATCTGTGCTAAAAATAAAAGAGCAAGCAACCAAAGACTGACTTTAAAAAGGCTGACCAAAGGTAAAGGCGATGATTTTTCTTCTTTTTCGTTAATTATTATTTCCATCTGCACATAATCACTTAAACTTGAAAAGTTAATTTAACTTGATAAAGAACCAAAAAACAAAAGAGCTTAAGATTATAGTTCCCCCTAACATATGAACTTTATTAAGCTTGAGCTTAACAAATGCTTTTTGTTGGAAAAATTTAATATTGTCTTTAGTTGGTATAAATATGATTAACAAACCCAAAGAAAACAATATACCTAACCAATCATCATTCATAAAATAATTTATAGTTGCAATAAGAACCATTATTTCAAAACAAATAATCATTGCTTTAACCTTAAAAGTATCATCAAAATTTTTCATATCCCCCCCCTTAAATTGGAAAAGGTAAAACACACAAGGTGTTTTACCAATTATTTTCTATATCAATGAAACATATCGTAGATAGCCCCACCAAGCCATCTTCCTGCGCTTCCCGCACCAAAAAATGTTGCAGTTTCATATGCTTCTTTATACACAGCAGCACCAACAGCTATTTGCCATCTTCCACCATTTACTTATTGAATTTCATTTACGTTTAATTCACGCATTCTGTTATACTCCATATATCGGTATGAATTTATCGGGTAGTTAATTTGCCAACCTTAAGCTTCCATTAGTTAATAGTTGACGGTTAATTAGGCTGACTTTAGTTGTTCTCGCTAAAGTTTGATTAATGTCAGCCGCTCCATTTTCCAACAAGGTGATTGCTACTAAACAAATGTCTCATCAGAAAAATTCTTTTAATTTATTTACTCCCCTCTTAGCTAACTCTACCTTTTAAGCTATAAATAGGCTCAAGTAACCACTCAATTAACGTACGTTATTCTAACATGATATCTGCTTCAAACAACATGCCGCTTTTCAAATCAAACGCTTTGCCAAATGCCTGCATTTGTTGTTGATTTAACTTTGCTTGTAGACGGTAAACAGGCTCTTGTAATGAGATTGGTAACTGAATTTCGTTAGGAGATATTAAAGTTTGATCTATACGGGTAATTTCACTTTTAATAAAGCCAAAGCGTTGATAAGGAAATGCATCAAAGCGTAGTCGAGTATTATTACCCAACTGAACAAAACCAGCAGAGCGAGTAGGCAGTAACAATTCAGCAACCAGCTCGGAACCTTCAGGTAAAATATGTAGCAAGGGTTTAGATTGCGCTTTGCTTTGTGACAGTGTTTCGCCTTCAACAACTTGAATACCCGTTACTACACCGTCATTACTTGCAGTGATAGTGTACTGATAATTACTTGCGACTTGAGCTAATTGACGTTGAAGATCTGCTTGCTGACGTTTTAGGTTATTAATCCGTAAAGTATATTATTGTGGAATATTTTTAATATTAAAAGCAACTTGATTTAATTTATTTTGCTGCTGAAGTAACAAACGAGCTATATTTTGTTTCTCTTGCTTAGCTTCAAGTAAAGCCTGCTGTTGACGCTCTTTGTCTAGGTTTGATAAAAAGCCACTTTTATTAAGTTGGTTAAAATCTAATTGCTGTTCAATCTATTCAATATATATTCCTCTGCTACGGCAATATTCAACAGAAATTATCAGGCCACCCATCGTAAGTGAAATTCTAAAATGTTTAGTGCAGGAGTAAAAAACTTTTTTGTGATCACAGAATAATTGACAAATTGAAGGGGATTTTATATCGAACCGAATAATTTGGGATGTGTGGCCTAATTAAATTTAAGAAAGCCACGCACCGCCTCAGTTTAACTTATTTGAATGATCACAAATAAATCAAAAGAGCTGGTTTGTATAACAGCATGGGAAGTATTGTCTTTTTACCTTTAACTAGTCGAGTGATACCAAAAAACAGCCTGAATTGTGATGGTTCATCGAAATAAAAGAGGAATAATGGCAGAGTATGAAATCTAAAGATTGACTGCATACTTTAGATTTCAGGAGAAATGGCGTTTATTCTTCCTATACTCTAAAATTATCTGTAGCTAGTGTCTGAACGGAAATCCTGAAAGCCTTATTTTACGGGGTATTCAAGCAATATTGCAAAACGAAGATTTTGTTA
>JABSOJ010000536.1 GCA_013216005.1 Alteromonadaceae bacterium
ATGGGTGCGATATACCATTTTGGCTTCTTTCATGGCTTTATGATATTTTTCGGTTTTGTTGTTGGCTTGATATATTTTTGCTAACTGTAAATATATATTCATTTTATCGGGTGAATGTGTTTTTTCTAAATCACTCCAAACAAATAACGGCTCTGCCATGTTAGTTAATTCTAGTGCCAGTTCTTGTTTGTTTTCTATTTGAGAAATAATTAATCCCATATTAAGCAGTATTCTCGAATTATGATCTGATTGATAGGTCTTTAATTTATTTCTTGCAGTGATAACAGTACCTATAGTATTAATGACTGTATTATCTTTTTTTTCAGAAAATATTTTATACAGTTGTACCATTTTGATTTCATAATCACTGATGTAATCAGGATAGTCTTTGATTATTCTTTGTTGAACTAAAAACAGTTTATTTACAATGGATTCAAATAAATAGTTATCACGATTAAAGTCAGTGAATTCAAGATAAGTTAATAATAATGAATAAAGAGTATCTAACGCTGCAAAGCCTCTTATATCTGAATTAAGCTTATATTTTTCAAAATATTTATAGCCTAAGTTAATTTGTTTTTGTGTATTAACCATATCGCCTTGGTATAAATAACTAAGACCGAGAAAATAAGTATTAATCATGCCAAGGTCATTATAATCATATGAAAAGCCACTAGCGTTAACCGCGTTCGTGATGCTTTGAGTGGCTGCGGGTAAATCTAAATAACGTAAAATAATATATTGATTACGCCAGCTTTTTTGAATAAGTGGATCGTCAATATTAAGAAGTCTTACTGCAGCGTTTGTTGAGTTTTTTGCTAGCTGTGTTGCTTTTCGGTAATTTTGCAATTCATATAATATACGAGCTTTAAAATTGTTAGTGGCAATGGTGCGATTATTTGCATTATTTTCATATTTTTCAATGGTTAATAATGAGGTGTTTATTAATTTTTCTGCTTGCAGTAATGACGGGCGCAGGTGTTTTTTATAATCTTCAGCTAAAACGCCTTTGCTGGGACTAATGTATGAACCATCTAAGTTATAAAATAATTCAATTGCTTGGTAATAATGGTTTAATGACTTATAGCTATCTTTAAGTAGTTCACCATATTGTTTTTCTATATTTTTTAGTAATTCTAAATCAGATCTATGATCATCAAAATCACTCGAATTATATTTCACGTCACTTTCAAATATTTCTAAAAATGCATGTGCTTCACTAATATTAGTAAAACCTTTTTTAGCAAAGGAATTAAGTAATGGATCAATAATAGCCATTGCTGATTTGTCATTATTAACGGCTAGATAGCTTTTAGCCATTAAAGCGGTTGTTAAGGCTATGTCTTTTGGCTCTGCTACTGAAAGGGCTTTTTCATAGGCAAAAATAGCATCGTAATGGGTCATACCACCATGTTTAACAGCCATTTTTGCTAAGGCCATGCTGTGTTGATAAATCAGCTTTGGAGATGCATCGTTATAGGTTTCTATAATATCGAAGCCATTTTTTATTATACCTAGGAAATCCCTCTTGGAGCCCTTTGTTTTAAAGGGTTTTGATATTAATAATTAATTAGCAAGTGGTATTATAGAAGGTTTTCTTGGCATGTTTGCAATTGACTAGCAGATTATGGTTTTTGTTCTAAAGAAGGTTATGCTAAATAAGGTTCTGTTAAATAAGGTTACGCTAACAGAAGATTCATAAATCCTTGTGGATCATTTTCATCGTTTTTTGGCCAGTACCACTTATTTTGTGGTATTGGTTTTACATTGATAAAACAGCCAACAGTTTCAACCAACAATCACAACTAAAACCACAACCAATGCCCATTGGTATTACCTAAAGGATTTATAATAATGAAAAAATTTTTACTGCTCTTTTTATTCGTGTACCCTTTTTTTGCTGTCGGTGCCAGCGATAGTATAGAAATTGGTGCAATAAAAGAGCTCCAGTCTGAGCTCTTAGGTGAGAAACGTTCTCTTCAAATTCACTTACCCGCTTCTTACCAAGACGGCTCCGGGCATTATCCTGTGCTTTATCTTACTGATGGCCCTAGTCATTTTAACCATACTGTAGGCACAATGCAGTTTCTTGCCCGCAACAACAGAATGCCTGAGATGATTATTGTCGGAGTGTCTAACACTGATCGCACCCGTGATTTAACGCCATCTGTTGCAAAAGAAAATTTTAATGAAAATTTAAGAACCGCTGGCGGAGCCGATAACTTCGTGGCATTTTTTGAGCAAGAGTTAATTCCTCATATTGAAAAAGAATATAGAACTCAGCCTTACCGTGTTTTTAGTGGTCACTCTTTTGGTGGACTTTTTGCCATTCATATTTTCTTAACCAAACCAGAATTGTTCAATGCATATATTTCAGTGAGTCCTAGTTTGTGGTGGGATGCAGAGCGTCTGATAAAAGAAGCGCCTGAGTTTTTTGAAGGTAAGAAACAATTCGAAAAGTCACTATTTATTTCTATGGCCGCTGAAGGTGACCGGATGTTAGTGCCTTACAACAAATTTCTTGATGTGGTAAAGGCTCAGTCTATTACGGGTTTCAACTGGGAAGCCAAATATTTCGATGATGAAGATCATGGTTCTACCGTGTTACGCAGCCAATATTTCGGACTTCTTCACGCTTGGGACGGATGGAATATGCCGCGTGAAGCTATGGATAAAGGCCTGAGTGCTGTACAGGAACATTATAAAACAATTAGTGAACGCTTTGGATTTAAAATTCAAGTTCCGGAAGCACGTATAAATGTTCTAGGTTACATCGCTCTTGGTGATAACAAGCTTAAAGAGGCAATAAAAATCGTAACTACTCAGCACTTAATTTAAATAAAAGTAAAAAATAAAAAAAGGATCTACTTGCTCGATCCTTTTCAGTAGCT
>JABSOJ010000537.1 GCA_013216005.1 Alteromonadaceae bacterium
TGTCATTTTTCTTCCAGTCGTATTTTGCCAAGCGCAAGCAGAAATAATTAACAACTCAACTAAAATTAAAGTCATAAATGGCTCTAATCATTGCGTTATACCAATTCAATTAGCTATGTCTCGGTTAAGTGTTACCGCCCCGTAACCAATTGTTTTATTATTTATTTGTCAGATCGAGATTTCAACCCATCCTACAACTAATCTATCCAACATGTTTGTTTCGCTTCAATTAATTTCACTATTTTAATCATCTACAATAAATTAGCAAAAAAAAACCAGTAACGCTATAGCTGTTACTGGTTCTTTTATGACTAACTTCAGTCAATGTACTATCAGGATTTTAATCCCAGTTAATGCCAAAACGTACGCCGAAGGAGCGTGGCTTCCAAGATGCCCAACGGGTCGCTGGGTAGCTACCACCACCAGCGTAACTACTGTCATAGTTGACTTCATCGAGTAAATTGTCAACATAAGCTTCAACATACCAGTTTGACTCTGATTCATAACCTAGGCGTGCATTCCAGGTCTGAGATGCTTCAATAACCCATACACGGTCAAACAGAAATCCGCCACTGTGTTCATCTTCAAAATAGGTTTCTAGACTGGTGGTAATTGTAGCGCCACTGTCGAGAGGGAAGTAACCATTGAGTACCATGGCACCACTAGTTTCTGGTGTCCAGGATATTTTGTTGCCTTCACAGCCACCTTCTACACCGCCACAGTCATCTGCGTCAACACCGTATACCTCAGAATCAATGTAGCTATAGTTCATCATCAGAGACCAGTGTTCACCCAAGGGGGTATTGATAGAGACTTCGATTCCATTAGCTTCAGTATTACCCAGATTAGAGATAACCGTTTGACCACCATCTAATCGTCTACTGATTTGAAGCCCTCTGTAATCGTAGTTATAATAGGTCATACGAACGTCTGTCGTATCAAACCAGGTGTCCTTGTAACCAAGTTCAATAGACTCTACAAATTCTGGATCAAAGCTTACGCTCTGGGCAGTAGCATTGGTAACATCCAAAACACTCTCTAGCTCTGTACCATTTCTACCTTCAAAGTCATGTGAATCGAAACCTCCGGCTTTGTAACCTTCGGTATAACTGGCATACAACATCATCTCGTCTGTGGCTTGCCATCTTATCAGGTATTTAAAAGAGGTATCATCCCAGCTTTTTTCAGTGGTAATTGGTATAAGGTTACCACTACCGTCTCGTGCTGTTGTGCCACCTATATTCCAATTGCCAAAAGTTGCAGAATAGCCAGAGACTTCTTGGGCGTTGTTAAACTCTTTATTATCAACGGTATGACGAATACCTAATTCTACATTCACTGTGTCAGTAATTTGATAATCCAGATTAGCATAAGTTGCCCAACCATCGTTTACAGCGTTAACATAACTGTTTTCGTAGACCACATCAGACGCTGGGAAATTGAGAAGGTTAGGAAAATATGAGTCTGTATAATAACTTCCATTGTAGTCAGAGTGGTTATCATAAAAGCTTTGACATGTATTTGTGTTAGTTCTCTCAAATCCATAATAAGCGTTATAGTAATCACACATCCATTGATCACTCATTTGGTTGTAGGTACCAACCTCAAGATTTTCTTTATAGAATGAAGCTCCTACATACCATGAAAGTGGTCCATCACCGTTAGAATTTAGTCTAAGTTCCGCTTGAGAATAGTCACCTTTTTGATCAACTTTCCAAGAACCATTATCAAGGGGAGAGGGCAGCCATTGTTCAGCATACAAATAATCGTGATCTTTATAACCGGCATTAATGGTTAAATCAGCAAAGTCAAATTCTTGTTTAAGTTTTATCTGTAGGTTAAGTACTTGCGCTTCGTCACGTAATCCCCAATGAGAATTCGTGTCAATGTCACGTTCTCCACCACGGTTACCCTCCCAGATTTCATCATAGCCTTCCCAAAGCTCACCTTCTTCGATAAAGCGATACAGCCCAGCAGGATATACTCGGTCTTCATACTCAACCATGGTAGTAATTTTAAGAGCATCTTTTACATAAGTCGTTGACCAACGGATTGCTTTGACATCAGTATCTTGTACAGGATCATTTGGATTAATGTTCTGGATATGAGATTCTTCATTATGATAAACACCTGCAATTCGCATGGCAAAATTATCATTAATAGGTATATTTATTGCGCCATTAAGCTTAACAAGGCTATAACTACCTAAATCTACGTCAAGACTTCTTTCAGATATATCTATCTCTGCTTCACGAGAGTGCACGCTGATTGCACCACCTATAGCATTACGGCCAAACAGGAAGCCCTGAGGGCCATTTATTATTTCAGCCCGATCCATATCAAATAATGTACTTATTGCTGAACCAGAACGCCCTTCATATTGATCATTTTTAAAAAAACCAAGAGAAGGATCACCACCTGAGCCATAATCTTCAGTTCGAATGCCACGAACGTTAATTGAATCAAGAAAGCTGTTTTGACTGGAACCATTAACGCCAGGGGAATAAGCAACAATATCCATGACATCAACAAGATGTACATCTTTCATAAAGTCCCCGGTTAAGGCGGTGACTGCCAGCGGAACTTCTTGAATTGTTTGATTCTTTTTGGTGGCAGTGACCATGATAACTTCAGTTTCTTCTTCTACTGGTTTTTCTTCGGAATAAACTGGTATAGAAATCATAGTAGCCATTATGGCCATTGATATGGATTTTGAAACATAACTTTTACGAAATTCTTGATTATTGATTTTACTGTGCTTTGATATTTTACTGGTCATCACGTTCTCCGGCTTTCTAATATTATTATTATGATTACTGTCAATTATTAGGTAGAGGCAACATCATACAGTTACAATTTTTATACTAACTG
>JABSOJ010000052.1 GCA_013216005.1 Alteromonadaceae bacterium
AAAAACCAATTTATCGCCTAACCCTTTAAAAATAGGGGATTCATCGAGGGACAACAGTATTATGGAACAGAGCCGATTATATACAGTTATTTTTAGAAAGGGGCGAAAATGAAATAACCTTTTCGAGACTTTTCAGTAACAGTACTCAAACAATTCATTAGAAAATATAGGGCAAAAAATTAAATTCTAACGTCCGCTTAGCGAACAATAGAGTCTTTAGAAGAGGCTAAACTCTTACACTGAAATAGATAGTTAAAATCCTTACTATTTATTTCAAATGAGATGTTTATATTGGCTAAAAAATCACTCAGCTTTACTAAAATAAAAGTACTGTATTAGGTGACTGATAGGTGACTGATAGGTGACGCTTTAAAAACTAAAAAGCCTGTATTACGAATTACACAGGCTTTCTTGACAAACTTTTTCACGAGGAAAAAATTATTTTTTTGCCAATTTCTCTTTAATTCTTGCAGACCTACCAGATCTTTCGCGCAAGTAGTAAAGTTTCGCTTGACGAACATCACCGCGACGTTTGATTTCAATTGAATCAACTATAGGGCTATGTGTCTGGAATACACGCTCAACACCAACACCATTCGAAATTTTACGAACAGTAAAGGCAGAATGTAAGCCACGGCTTTTAACAGCAATAACAACACCTTCAAAAGCTTGAAGACGTGATTTATCACCTTCTACTACTTTAACTTGAACAACTACCGTATCACCTGGTGAATAGGCTGGTACGTCAGCTTTCATCTGCTCTTCTTCGAGCATTTTAATAATATTACTCATAATACCTTCTTCCTAGAGTTCACTGTCATCAACAAGCTTTTATCAACTAATGCTTAAGAATTACGCTTAATCTTAGCTAACATTGTTTCCTGTTCCGCAGTCAGAGCTAGGTTAGTTAAAAGTTCTGGTCTTCTAGTCCATGTTCTTTCTAAAGACTTAAACAGTCGCCATTGCCTTATATGTTCATGATTACCACTTAGCAGCACTTTAGGTACCGACATTCCTTCAATCCCGCTTTGGGCAGAATTTTCTCCTTCAACAGGAAGAACATCTAATACTTCTGGCCTGGTGTAATGCGGACAATCCAATAAACCATTAGAAAACGAATCTTCTTCGGCCGATTGTTTATGTCCTAATACACCTGGCACAAATCGCGCTACAGCATCTATCACGTTCATTGCAGGTAGTTCCCCACCACTTAAAACGTAATCGCCAACCGACCATTCTTCGTCAATATCTGACTCAATCAGTCGTTCGTCTATGCCTTCATATCTTCCGGCAATAAATACCAGTCGAGCATGTTGTGCTAATTCACGTACACCAGCTTGGTCCAATTTACGTCCTTGAGGAGACAAATATATAACCTTCGCTTTACTGCCATCAAGTTCAGCAGCTGTTCTTGCTGCTTTGATAGCATCTCGTAATGGCTGCACCATCATCAACATTCCCGGACCACCACCATAAGGACGATCATCAACGGTTCTATGTCGATCATGAGTAAAATCTCTCGGGTTCCACTTATGAAACTCAATTAACCCATTACGAATTGCTCGGCCTGTCACCCCATATTCGGTAATAGCATCAAACATTTCAGGAAAAAGGCTTATCACCCCTATCCACATTTTACTTTGTTTGTCACTAATCACGAATTAAAAACCTGGATCCCAGTCAACACAAATTTGTTTATTATCAGCATCAACCGAAACAATGACTTGTTCAAAAAGATAAGGGATTAACCGTTCTTTTTTACCAAAACCATCATTTGGATTAGCTTTTACAACCAATATATCATTAGCGCCTGTTTCCATCATTTCGGACACAGTACCAAGGTCGTAACCATTGGTAGTAACAACGTTCATGCCTATTAAGTCACGCCAATAAAACTCCCCTTCAGGAAGTTCTGGTAACGCTTCTAGATTTGCTAAAATTTCTGAGCCGACTAATGCTTGCGCAATATCCCGATCATCAATACCAGCAACTTTGACCACTAAACCTTTGTTATGTCTACGCCAATCAGTTATTTCTACTGATCGCATTTTGTTTCCCAATTTTAAAGACCAGGGAAAATAGTCTAATATTGCTTCAGTTTCATCTGTAAATGAATGAATTTTCAACCACCCTTTAACGCCATAGACAGTGCCTATTTTGCCAACAATGATATTATTGTCCAAATCCCCCACGATTACTCCTTTCTGCAATTTACTAAGCAATTAAGCCGCTTCTTGAGCGTCTTTAACTAACTTAGCCACACGATCAGATAAACCAGCACCTTGACCAACCCAATGGTTGATACGATCAAGGTCTAAGCGTAATTTCTCAGCTTTACCTTGTGCTGTAGGGTTGAAGAAACCAACTTTCTCGATGAAACGACCATCGCGAGAGTTACGGCTATCTGCAACAACAACCTGATAGAATGGACGCTTTTTAGCGCCACCACGAGCTAAACGAATGGTAACCATATCGTCCTCTATTTATTTAATTGTTAAACGGATTTTCCAGACACTTCCATCACCGAAGTGACAGAAAAGCTCGCGTATTCTACGCTTTCACCAAAAAAAAGCAAGGAACTATTGATATATTCCCCTTTTCTATTCACCACCATTCAATAAATCAGCAAACATGGATAATTTGTCTAATGCCAAAGCGTGGACAGATTTACGAGGATAACGACCAGTGCTGCTAGCGACTCCTGCAGGAACGGCCATGAGTAATTCCAGTGCCTGATCTATGTCTTCAACCGCGTAAATTGAGAATTCCCCCTGCTCAACCGCTGTTATAACGTCGGATGACAACATTAAGTTTATTTGATTAGTCGCAGGAATAATGACACCTTGTTGTCCGGTTAAACCTCTTTTTTTACACAGTTGATAAAAACCTTCAATTTTTTCATTCGCACCACCAATAGATTGAACCTCACCGTGTTGATTAATAGAGCCAGTAATTGCTAAACCTTGATCAATGGGTAACAGCGTAATTGAAGATATCAGCGCACAGAGTTCAGCCATAGAAGCACTGTCCCCGTCAATATGGCCATAAGATTGTTCTATGGCGATATTGGCAGAAATAGAAACCGGAAAATTTTGACCATATTTATGACCAAGGTAGCCCGTTAATAACAACACGCCTTTAGAATGAATTGATTTACCTAAATCTGCTTCCCGTTCAATATCAGTAACCCCGTGATTTCCGGCATAAACAGTGGCCGATATTCTTGCTGGAGTACCAAAAACGCTGTCTCCTATTTCTAAAACTGTCAGGCCATTAACCTTGCCTACTTGTTTCCCCTCAGTACTGATCAATAGCTGACGCTCTTCTATTTCTTTATACCAGGCTTCACTAATGCGCCCGACACGTCGTTTTTTAGCCGCTAAAGCAAGGGCTATATGCTCAGCATCAATATCACCTTGAGCGCCGTTTTTCTTCCATAAATAATGAGCTTCATCAAGCAAGTCATTTACGTGAACGATATTTGAAGAAATTTTATCCTGATGATCTGCCCGTCGTAATGCATTTCGAACCAGTTCAACTATTGCAGCATCACTTATCTCAGGATAATTATGCTTATGTGCGCGTTGTCTGATCAAATTTGCATACGCCGTTAAATTCCCGTCGTTTTTAATTAAATAATGATCAAAATCGGCTAGCACCCTAAACAACTCGGTAAACTCTTGATCATAGTCTTGCAAAGCATAATAGATTTCTTCATCACCTAACAAAATCACTTTAACGTTAAGCGGGATTTTTTCAGGATCTAAACTGTACGAACTCGGTTGACTATATTCTGAATAAGGATTTTCTATGGTAACCTGCCCTGTTTTAAGGGCAAGTTTCAAACTGGACCATACTAAAGGTTGGCTTAACACTTTATCTGCATCAAGCAACAAATAGCCACCATTCGCTTTATGTAATGCACCGGGACGTATCAATCGATAACTGGTATAAGAACTGCCCTGAAAACTAGCAAAATCGACATGACCAAATAAATTTTGATAGGTTGGGTTTTGTTCATAAACAATAGGCGCACCCGCCGCCGGATCGCGGGAAACTAACAAATTAGGTAAAAAACGTTCCACCATAAGTTTGCGTAAATCTTTATCATTTGAGCTTTCATCGCTTTCATCAACTAAAATTTCTAATACTGCGTCAACAATATGAGCTTTCATTTTTGATAAATACTTTAAAACACCAATATTACTGGCAAATTCATATTCAAGCTCTTTTATTAATGGCCGAATAGTTATTTCCGAAGTCTCATTTTTCAGTTTTCTTAATTTGTCCGAAGAAATTCTTTTCCATTGGGGTAATTCTAGTAACTGTTCAGAAAGTACATTTTCCAGGGTCTCTAATATTTGATAAAAATCAACTCGTTTATCTTCATCCATACCAGCGAATTCTTTATCATCTAGTGGTTTACCTTCCACTAATGGAGAAAAACCCACTTCTCCGTCTTCTTCATACATAAGCACACTATGTTTCAACGCTTCGTCTTCAACTAACGCAATTGCTTGATCGTATTTTTTGTTGAATTCTCTATCGATTGCAGACTTTTGACGTTGATAACCGGGGTTATCAAAAATAGCAGGAAAAAGATCCATCACAGCATCAATAAAGGTATTTAACCTTGCAAGCAGCTGCTTACCGTCTCCAGGACTAAGATAGAGTTTAAATGGTGCATGGGGATCATCAAAATTATTGATATAACACCATTCTTCGGGAGTTGATTGTGTGCCAGCCAATATCGTTAACATTTGTTTTATTAATGATTGACGACCTGTACCATGTACCCCCATGGCATAAACATTAAAACCAGAAGCCTCCATGGACAAACCAAATTCCAAGGCCTCCTTAGCGCGTTCATGACCTATAAACGTCTGCTTTAATTCAGACGCCTGTACATTTGAAAAGAGTTTCTCAGCGATATTAGATGTTAATTTGCCAGGTTCAAGCCTTAAATGTTCAACTGTTTTGGTCATGCAGGATCTCACTGTTAATGCCTAAAAAATAAGCTCTTTATAATTTATTTATCAAATTACAAGTGTACTCTGTCTTTAGCTAATTTAGTAAAATTTTTGTTACTACATTAAAACAAATAATTGCATTAAAACTAATTACCAAAATAAAGCGCTCACTTTAAGGCATTAGCGCCAAACGGATAAATTCATTCCCTCCACATTCATCGCAATCAGCAACTTCACTTAAATGAACAACCGTTATTTTATGATGGCACTTCTGGCATTCTAATTCGCCAAAGCCAATGAAATCGCCGCTATGATATTTACCTTGATGTTTAAAGTCTTCAGAGAGTTCAGCCCATTCCACCTGAGATTTATCCGTCATTTGCGCTAATTTAGCCCAGAAAGTTTCATTTAATAAGCCAATATAAACAGAATGTTTAATGTCGGCTTGATTTTGTTGATAAAACTCTTTTAAATCGTTTTCAAAATTATTAATAAACTGCTTCACTTTTTCTTCGGGAATAGCTTCTGCGGCAGCCAAATAAGCTTTAACTTTTTCAACAACTTCAATAATATGCGTGATTTCATGCTGCTTAACATCTTCAATCCATTGTAAAACATTGTCATAAATAGCTTCAAAGCCAATTTTTTCTTTTACCATGACCACCTCCACACTAATTCTAAAATGGAAAACAAATCGATTTATCAATTAATTAAAGTATAGACAAGTTCCCTGTATGCCACTTAACTTTTATGAGTTAATAAAAATATAAATTTTTGTCCTTACATTGGGGAATCTGCTTGTTGTTACTTATGTACATAAGGTATTCTATGCGCATAATTTTATAGCCTAGTGGTCTTTGATTGTATATAGCTTGTCATTGAGCTTACCTTAGCTTTCAAATACACCATGCCGCACCTTTAATAATCGTTTGAGAAATAGTTAATGGAAGCCATTTACAACCCACAGTCAATTGAAGCAGAAGTTCAAAAATTTTGGACTGATAACAATACTTTCCGCGCAGAAGAAAACCCAGATAAAGAAAAATTTTACTGCTTAGCTATGTTCCCTTACCCAAGTGGTCGTTTACATATGGGCCACGTGCGTAATTATAGCTTAGGTGATGTAATTTCCCGTTATCAGCGAATGCAAGGCAAAAACGTGATGCAACCTATGGGTTGGGATGCTTTTGGTTTACCCGCTGAAAATGCCGCTATTAAAAACAAAACAGCACCCGCTAAATGGACATACAAAAACATTGATTATATGCGTAACCAGCTAAAATCATTAGGCTTTGGTTATGACTGGAATCGTGAACTGGCCACTTGCAAAAAAGACTATTATCGTTGGGAACAATGGTTCTTTACTCAACTTTTTGAAAAAGGCATGGTTTACAAAAAAAATGCCACCGTTAACTGGGATCCTGTTGATCAAACAGTATTAGCAAATGAACAAGTAATTGACGGTCGTGGTTGGCGCTCTGGTGCTATTGTCGAGCGTAAAGAAATTCCACAGTGGTTTATTAAAATTACTGACTACGCTGAAGAATTGATAAATGATCTTGATCAGTTAACCGATTGGCCTGAACAAGTTAAAACGATGCAACGCAATTGGATCGGCCGCTCCGAAGGCGTTGAAATGACCTTCAAAGTTGCTGATGCTTTTGACGCAGATGGCCTTGAAGAAAGTTTCGATATTTATACTACACGCCCCGATACTTTAATGGGTGTTACTTACGTTGCTTTAGCTGCACAACATCCACTAGCACTTGGTGCAGCCAAAAACAATCCCGAAATGGCCGTTTTTATCAACGAATGTAAAAGCAGTAAAACCACCGAAGCCGATATGGCTACGATGGAGAAAAAAGGGGTTGATACAGGCCTTAGAGCCATTCATCCAATCAGTGGTGAATTAGTACCTGTATGGGCAGCAAACTTTGTTTTGATGGATTACGGCTCAGGCGCAGTTATGTGTGTACCAGGGCACGACCAACGTGATTACGAGTTTGCCACAAAATATGGTCTGAAGATCAACCAGGTAATTCAAGGCTCAGAAAACGACGACATAACAAAAGCAGCAATCACAGAAAAAAACACGTTAAGCAATTCCGGTGAATTTGACGGTTTAAACTTCGAACAAGCTTTTAAAGCAATTTCTAACAAATTGATCAGTGAAAACAAAGGTCAAATAAAAGTAAACTATCGTTTAAGAGACTGGGGAGTATCACGTCAACGCTATTGGGGTACCCCTATCCCTATGATCAACCTTGCAAACGGCGAATCGGTTCCTGTACCTGTCGATCAATTACCCGTTGAATTGCCGGAAGACGTTATCATGAATGGCGTAACTTCACCTATTAAAGACAACCCTGAATGGGCAAAAATCACCCACAACGGCGAAGAAGCCTTCCGGGAAACAGATACCTTTGATACTTTTATGGAGTCTTCCTGGTACTACGCTCGTTATTGTTCACCAAATGATGACAGCCAAATGCTGGATCCGGCAAAAACCAATTACTGGTTACCTGTTGATCAATACATTGGTGGTATTGAACACGCAATATTGCATTTACTTTATTCTCGTTTTTTCCATAAATTATTACGTGATGTCGGCTTAGTAAGCTGTGATGAGCCTTATAAAAGTTTACTTTGTCAGGGCATGGTTTTAGCTGAAACATTTTACCGTGAAGCAGATAATGGTGCTCAAGACTGGATAGCACCAAGCGACGTTACAGTTGAGCGTAATGATAAAGGTCAAATAACATCTGCAATCAGCAATATTGATGGTCAGCCAGTGCTATCTGCTGGTATGAGTAAAATGTCAAAATCTAAAAATAACGGTATTGATCCACAACCGGTTATTGATCAATACGGTGCTGATACCGTACGTTTATTTATTATGTTCACTTCACCACCAGAGCAAACTCTAGAATGGTCAGACACTGGTGTAGAAGGTGCTCACCGCTTTTTGAAACGTGTATGGAAACTGGTTTACGATTTCACTGAAGCAAAAGAAGGCGAAATACCAGCACTAAACGAACTATCGTTAACAAGTACACAGAAAAAATTACGTCGTGAATTACATAAAACTATTGCTAAAGTAAGCGATGATATTGGTCGTCGTAATACCTTCAATACTGCAATAGCGGCCATAATGGAATTATTGAACCACTTGACCAAAGCAAGGTTGGAAAGTGCTGAAGATTTAGCCGTAATGCAAGAAGCTGTTCGTGCAGTAGTGTTAATGTTAACGCCTATCGTGCCACATCTTAGCCATCACTTATGGCAAATAATAGGTGATGAAAATCATGTTGAAGATGCTTCATGGCCAAAAGTTGATGAAAGTGCTTTAGTTGAAGACGAAAAACTGATCGTTGTTCAAGTAAACGGAAAGTTACGCGCTAAAATAACAGTATCAGTAAGTGCAACTCAAAGTGATGTTGAAGCACTGGCTTTTACTGATGAAAACGTCAGTAAATTTACTGATGAAAAAACCATCCGTAAAGTAATTTATATTCCGGGTAAATTACTTAATATAGTCGCTAATTAATTTTAGCTTTTTAAAGGCTTTTTTTGTGACCTTTTATATGACAAAAACGATTACAAACATGTCATTAATAAATGTGAAAAGTATCATCAGTGTAAGCCTGATGATACTGATGTTAACTGCGTGCGGTTTTAAATTACGGGGCGATTATTTACTCGCCCCGGAATTACAGACTTTATACGTTAGTTCTATTGATAAACACGGTGAATTAACACGTATTATCAAACAACATTTAACATTAAACCAAGTAACTGTGTTAAATAAATTTTCAAAAAACACATCTCAAATGCATGTTTTAAAAGATAGTTTAGATCGACGTACCTTATCTGTATTTCCAAATGGACAAGTAGCAGAATACGAATTAATTTATACGGTACGCTATCAATTAACATTTGCGGATCAAACAGCTGAAAATTTTAGCTTTGAATTAACGCGTGATTATCTGGATGATCCGGATATAGCTTTAGCGAAAAGCCGCGAATTATCATTAATGTTAAGAGAAATGCGAGTTGAAGCAGCCGATAAAATTTTACGGGATATGGCTACTATTCAACGGTAACTACAATTAAAAAGTTCAAACCATTTGGTATAAATAAGCGATGCGAATTTATCATAACCAGCTAGGCACAACTCTCAATTCAAACTTAAAACCAGTATGGTTGATTTTTGGGGATGAACCCTGGCAAAAAAACGATAGTTTAGTACAAATTAAATCTTTTGCTCAACAGCAAGGGTTCAGTGAAATTATTCGTTTCAGTGTGGATGAAAAGTTTGACTGGCAACGCTTAGTTGAAGAATACCAATCCTTAAGTCTATTCGCCAGCCAGCGAATTATCGAGATTGAATTAGTTACCGGAAAAATAGGTGATGCTGGCAGTAAAACGCTGGTTAAGCTCACCGAACAACTCCATCAAGATGTTTTACTCATATTTCATGGGCCAAAACTTGATGCTGCGACTCAAAAAAGAAAATGGTTTAAAGCGTTAGAGCAGCAAGGAATTCATTTACCCATTTACGACATGGAAAGCAAACAGCTTCAGCAATGGTTACAACGTCAGGCACGTCAGCAAAACATTAATTTACATCCCCAAGTTATACCAATGCTAGTTGAACTATTTGAAGGGAATGTACCCGCACTGGCACAAGAATTAGAAAAATTATCGCTGTTGTTTGGTCAGCAGCAAATAACCGTTGATGATGCCGAACAGCTGATAATCAAACAGGCCAAATTTAACCCTTTTCAATTAATAGATGCTTTGCTAACGGGCAACACAACCAAATGCATCACTATATTAGATCAATTACAACACGAAGGAACTGCAGCTAGTCAATTAATTTGGTTTATTCATAAAGAAATTCAACAGTTATTTACTATGCTGGAGCAAATGCAACAAGGCGAAAATATCAATTCGCTTTATAAACAATTTAGAATTTGGGAAAAAAGAAAGCCCTTTTACCAGTATGCCTTAACCAATATCACTATTGAAAATATCAGACATGCACAAGCAAGGCTCGCTCAAGTGGATCTGATCAGTAAAACCAGTAGTGATTTTAATCCATTTATTTTATTGGCTGATGTTTGTTTATCATTATTTCACGGACAAACATTATCACAGTTGCCGCTAAGTTATGAGTACAACTAACAATGGGCATAACCACAGCAAGTACTACAGATCCACAAAAAACATCAACAGGCAGCCAGCTAAAAACAATAGGCATTTTAGGCGGCACTTTCGATCCGATACATAATGGCCATATTGATAGTGCTAAACAAGCAGCTAGTTGGCTTGGCATAAAACAATTAATGCTGATGCCCTGTCACATTGCCCCTCATAAAAATTATACCAACGCATCCAGCCAACAACGGGCCGCAATGGTACAACTTGTTTGCAACAAAGAGTCTCTATTTGAACTTGACGATAGAGAATTAAGACGCCAAGAAACGTCTTTTACGGTCAAAAGCCTTAAAGAAATTGAAAATCAGCAACCCGACACTCAAATATTTTTTTTAATGGGGTTGGACTCACTTTTAACCTTTACCTCCTGGTATCAATGGCAAGACATTTTAAAGCTTTGCCACATTGTAGTGATCGCGCGACCGGGGTATGACACCAATAAACTAAACAGTGAAACGCAAGCATTATTAAAGCAATATCAAGAAGATGATCTCAATCAGGTTAAAGCCCGTAACAGCGGTTGCATTATATTTACCCCCAACCATTTATCGGATATTTCATCTACCCAAATTCGACATCAGATAGCAAATAAAACACTTAACAAAGATTTATTACCCGCATCAGTCTTATATTTTATAAACAAATACCAGCTTTATCGTTAACGAATTGCCTAAATAATGGTATTATGCCGAAAATGCTTAGAAATAACGGTTGAGTAAATCAACATTTCTAAATATCAAACAATAGTTAAATATGATAGGAACAACACCTTGCAAGACCAAGAACTAACTGCTTTTATAATAGAAAAAATTGAAGATATGAAAGGCCGGGATATCACCACAATAGATATTTCAGTGAAATCTAACTTCGCCGACTACATGATTGTTTGTTCAGGTAATTCTAAACGCCATGTAAAATCAATTGCTCAGTCTCTTACCATGGAGTGTCGTGCTGCTGGCATTAAACCACTGGGCGTCGAAGGTGATGACGTTGGTGAATGGGCTTTAGTTGATTTAAGTAATTTCATCGTACATATAATGACTGATGAAACTCGGGATCGTTATCAACTTGAAGAGCTGTGGTCATAACGTTAACCTAAATTAAAACGACCGTTGAACACAAGTTTAATTTTTTTTCACTGAAATTTAAGCTTCCTTGACATCCAACAGAAAGGACAGACTAATCGACTATGCGTATAACATTATATGCCGTCGGCAATAAAATGCCTGCCTGGGTTAGCCAAGGATTTATGGAATATAGTCGTCGTTTTCCACGGGACTTATCTTTTCATTTAGTTGAAATTCAACCGGGAAAACGAGGGAAAAATGCTGACATTACCCGCATTCTTGAAAAAGAAGGTGAATTAATGTTAGCAGCTATCCCAAAAGGCCATCGTATAATAACCCTTGAAGTCGAGGGCAAAGCCTGGACAACACCACAACTTGCCAATCAATTAGAACGTTGGCAACTTGATGGTAGAGACGTTGCGTTATTAGTTGGCGGACCTGAAGGATTAGCCCCTGCTTGCATCAAAGCCTCAGAACAAAAATGGTCATTATCTCCACTTACCCTTCCTCACCCAATGGTGAGAGTACTGTTAGCTGAAAGTCTATATCGCGCGTGGAGTATCAATAATAATCATCCCTACCACCGGGAATAGCAAATGACACCCAGAAAACGTGTTGCTATTCGCAATCAAAGTGCTGAAGCCAACTTATTTGCCCGTAGAACCTTTATCGCATTTTTGGGAGTGGTGGTTTTAATCATCATTTTATTCAGTAACATTTATGAGCTTGAAATAAATGCTTATGACAAGTATCAAACACGCTCCAACAGCAACAGAATAAAACTATTGCCTGTAGCCCCCAACCGGGGTCTTATTTATGACAGAAATGGCGTATTGTTAGCTGAAAACAAGCCTGTTTACAGTATTGAAGTTATCCCTGAGCAAGCCAAAAACATTGATGACGCTATTTTAAAAGTCAGTGAACTCTTGAGTATCAGCAAAGAAAAACAACAAAAGTTTTTCCGCGCACTTAAAAGTAAACGCCGTTTTAAACCCATCGAATTAAAATCAAGATTAAGTGATCAACAGGTCGCTTTATTTTCAGTGAATCAACATAAATTTCCGGGCTTTTTCATAGAAGCTCGTCTTAAACGCTACTACCCTTTTGCCGAGTTAACCACCCACAGTTTAGGTTATGTAGCGCGAATTAACCCAAAGGATGCAATTAAACTGGAAGAGCGAGGCAACTCTGATAACTACGCTGCAACAAGGAACATGGGTAAGCTTGGCCTGGAAAAATACTATGAAGATATTCTTCATGGCACCATTGGTCATCAAGAAGTTGAAATTAATACCCAAGGCCGTATCATCAGAACCCTAGACTTTACTCCACCAATACCCGGTAAAGATCTTACGCTGACTTTAGACATTGAATTACAAATGATTGCCAAGAGAGCTCTGTCAGGTAAGCGTGGAGCGGTGGTTGCGATAGATCCCCGTGATGGCGGTATATTAGCGATGTACTCCAATCCGAGTTATGACGGAAATTTATTTGTTCATGGCATAAGCTCTAAAAAGTATAAGAAAATACTAAACTCAAAAGATTTACCTCTAATCAACCGCGCTGTTCAAGGATATCCGCCTGCATCAACAATAAAACCATTGTTAGCGTTAACCGGATTAGAAGAAAATATTATCACCCCCGACACTAGAATTATGGATCCCGGTTTTTATCAGTTACCCGGCATTAAAACCAAACGCCGTGATTGGAAAAGATCAGGACATGGTTGGGTTAATTTAAATAAATCTTTAGAGCAATCTTGTAATATTTATTATTATGACCTTGCCTACAAATTAGGCATAACCCGTATAAGTAGGATGATGGAAAAATTTGGCTTTGGCGATTATACCGGTATTGATATTCATGAGGAAAGCCGTGCCATCATGCCTAGTGTAGAATGGAAGAGAGCGCGTTATAATCAACCGTGGTACACAGGTGAAACTCTTTCAATCGGTATAGGTCAAAGTTTCTGGACAGTTACTCCTTTACAACTAGGCCAGGCTATTTCAATTCTAGTGAATAAAGGCCAGATTAAAATACCGCATTTTTTAAAAACAACAACAGAACTTGTGACAAAATCTGCTGGTAATGATCACCCAGAAGAAACTGATAATATAATTAACAACAAACAACCTGAATATTCTAAAGTCACACAAGTCATTTATGAAAATAAACCACCAATAATACTTAAACAAAATAAGAATTGGGATTTGGTACTTGATGCCCTGCACAACACAGCACAAAAACCAAGTGCAACCGCATATACAGCCTTCAGAGGCAGCCGTTATGATGTTGCTGGAAAAACAGGCTCAGCCCAAACCGCTAACATCAAACAAAATGAAAAATATGATGCGTCAAAAACAGTAGAAAGTAAGCGGGACAATGCAATGTTTATTGCTTTTGCTCCATATGAAAATCCAGAAATTATAGTCGCTGTGGCCATTGAAAATGTTGCTAAAGGAGGAGGAGGAGCCAATGCAGGTCCTGTAGCAAGACAAATTATGGATCAGTATTTTGGTAAAAGAGTTGTCATTAGCCAAGATAAATCAAAACATCCACACCATACTAATATTTATGGCAAGAAATAATACCGATTAAACAAATGAGAATAACTTAATGCGCAGTTCAGGACAGGATCAGCAAAAAATACACAGCATCTGGTATCGATTACATATTGATCTGCCGCTATTGGCTGGTCTGTTATGTT
Source organism: Alteromonadaceae bacterium (assembly GCA_013216005.1). GTDB lineage: Bacteria > Pseudomonadota > Gammaproteobacteria > Enterobacterales > Alteromonadaceae > JABSOI01. The sequence continues at coordinate 13,965 of JABSOJ010000052.1, forward strand.
TAATGACACTCGGAATATTTGTTGTCTATAGTGCTGGCGGTCAAGAATTGAACATTGTTATCAAACATACCACTCGGGCAGGATTTGCTTTGGGGGTAATGTTTGCTATTGCACAAATACCTCCATTAACTTATAGAAAATGGGCTGTACCACTTTTTGTTATAGGGTTACTGTTGCTGATATCAGTCCTGTTGTTTGGTCACGTAGGAAAAGGGGCTAAACGTTGGCTAGACATTGGGTTCACTAACATACAACCTTCTGAAATAATGAAACTTATCGTGCCGATAATGATCGCCTGGTATGTAAGTGAATATAATTTACCCGCGAAATTAAATACCATTATTGTCGCGTTTATCTTAGTGCTGATCCCAACGTTACTGATTGCCAAACAACCAGATTTAGGCACGTCTCTGCTAATAGCAAGTTCCGGTATTTTTGTTATATTTCTTGCCGGCGCTAGCTGGAAGCTCATTGCTACCTGCACAGGACTTGCTTCGGCATTTGTTCCCGTTTTATGGTTTTTCTTAATGAAAGATTATCAAAAACAACGGGTATTAACCTTTTTAAACCCTGAGCAAGATCCACTAGGCTCTGGTTATCAAATAATACAATCCAAAATTGCCATTGGCTCTGGCGGCTTAAGCGGCAAAGGTTGGCTTCAAGGCACACAATCACAACTGGAGTTTTTACCTGAACGCCACACCGATTTTATCTTTGCCGTATTTAGCGAAGAATTTGGTTTGATCGGAGTTTCAGCGCTGTTGCTTGTCTATCTTTTTATTGTTATGCGGGGATTATGGATTGCAGTTAACGCCCAACATGCATTTACCAAATTACTGGCCGGAAGTTTAACGCTCACGTTTTTCATCTATGTTTTTGTTAATATAGGTATGGTTTCAGGAATATTACCGGTAGTAGGTGTTCCATTACCTTTAGTTAGCTATGGTGGCACATCAATGGTAACTTTGATGGCAGGGTTTGGCATACTTATGGCTATCAGTACCCATCGCCGTTTTCATGTTTAAGACTGTGGTTCATATTTAAGCGTAAATAGTGTAAAAAATACAAATATACATAAAAAAAGAAAAGTTCATTGATGACACACAAATTTAATACAATTATTTTTCTATCACTCATGGTTAGTGCTTGCAGCAGCCAATTTGGTCGATATCAACAGCAAAATGACAGCACGCCAGTAAGGCCACCAACGCCCATAGAGCTACGGGATCCTATTCCACGCGAAGAACCTGCAAGTAGGGGCGGAAATAAAAATTATCAGGTTAGAGGTATTAATTACCAAGTACTGAATTTGGCAGATAATTTTGAACAAACAGGTATTGCTTCATGGTACGGGAAAAAATTTCATGGACATTTAACCTCTAATGGTGAAATTTATAACATGTACAGCATGAGTGCCGCTCATAAGAATTTACCTTTACCCACCTACTTAAAAGTAATTAATCTGAAAAATGATAAAAGCGTCATTGTTCGTGTCAATGACCGTGGCCCTTTTCACCAAAACCGGATCATAGATTTATCTTATAGCGCCGCTTATAAATTAGGGATGTTGAAAACGGGCACCACCAAGGTAAAAATCAGCGTAATTGATTACAACCCAAAAACTGTTGTCAATCCTCTTCCAGCAACAGACACCTTATTAAAAAGCAATCCAATACCTGAGGAGAACTTAACTTCTCCAAAATTTGGTGATTTTATTCAAGTATTTGCTACTAGGAATGCTTCTTTGGCTAAAAATAAAGCCGAGGCTTTAGCCGCACTGTATCAGGAAAAAGTTATCTGGCCGCAAAATGATGGCATCTACCGTATTCAAATAGGCCCGATTAATCAGCAAAAAAAATTAAATGCGATACTTTCAACATTGAAACAGGCTGGATATCCAAACGCTTATAAACGAAAATTGTTACATTAATCAAACCTGAAAACAAAGAATGTAAGAGTGCAAACTACAAAAATAGTGATATACTCATTGTCGATTTTTTCCTAAGTATTTCTACTCTTATTTTATAACGTAAAATTACAAAATAATCTTATAAAAAGTGAGAAGTATAAAGTATTTAGCAAAAAAAATGGTGTCAAATACCATTGAACCAATTAATGACAATTGGTGTCAAATCGTTTTTAAAAGATTTAAAAGGAAAATTATGCCCAGCTTCCCAGTTCCAAAGATGGCTAACACCATTGTTTCAACATCAAACAAATTAATTTCAATTATAGGTGCCTTTGTTATTAGCAGCGCAAGTATTGTGCAAGCGGCAACAATTATGCCTGCGCCACCAGAAATTAATGCCAAAGGTTATATATTGCTTGATTACACTACCGGAAAAGTTATTGCTGAAGGTAATGCTGACAGTCAGTTGGCTCCGGCAAGTTTAACGAAAATGATGACCAGTTATGTTGTATCGATTGAACTTGAAGCTGGCAATATTTCAAACGATGATCAAGTTACTATCAGCGCCAGTGCTTACGCTCAAAACCCTGTTTTTAAGGGCAGTTCATTAATGTGGCTTGAGGTTGATAAACAAGTAGCTGTTCATGAACTTATCAAAGGCTTGATCATATCCTCAGGAAATGATGCAGCGGTAGCCTTATCTGAACATGTTGCAGGTAGTGAAAGTGCTTTCGCTGACTTAATGAACGCTCATGCCCAAAAACTAGGCATGCACAGCAGTTATTTTGAAAATAGCCATGGTTTACATAGTCAGGAGCACGTAACTTCCCCTCGTGATATGGCTACGCTTGCAATAGCACTGATCAAAGAAGCGCCCGAAGAATATGTAATTTATAAACAAAAATCTTATACTTATAACAACATCAAAACTTATAACCGCAATACCTTATTGTGGGAAAAAAGCATGAATGTTGATGGCTTAAAAACCGGACATACTTCTCAGGCAGGTTATAGTTTGGTTACCTCTGCCACCAAAGGAAATATGCGTTTAGTTACTGTAGTTATGGGAACAGACAGCGTACGTGCCCGTAAAGTTGAGAGCAAAAAATTACTGAATTATGGATTCAGATTTTTCGAAACTTACACTCCTTATAAAGCAGGTGAAAAATTTGTTTCAGATCGCGTTTGGATGGGCGATAGTCCAGAAGTCGATTTAGGTATTTTAGTTGATACGCCTATCACTATTCCACGGGGTCAACGTAAAAACTTAAAAGCTAACTTTGAATTAAATGAACAATTAATGGCCCCTTTAAGCAAAGGTCAAGTTGTGGGTAAGTTGTTTTTACAACTTGATGGCGAAGACATTGCCGAATATCCATTAGTTGCTCTACAAGAAGTCAACGAAGGCACCATGTTCAGTAGATTACTTGATTATATAAAATTACAATTTGCAAACTTATAAAACCCCCTTTTATAAATTTCATATCAATTAAATACTTAGCTAAAGATCTCAGTCAATGACTGATATTTTTTATTTTAACCACAATCATATTGGCTCTGGGCCATTGATTAATGATAAAATAATCAGCAAAGAATCAAACGTACCTGACATTCCGCACCTAATAAAATATATATGTTTTTTATACGATTTTAGTGTAAAAAGTATACGATGCGTAATTATT
>JABSOJ010000538.1 GCA_013216005.1 Alteromonadaceae bacterium
GTATGCAGGAGCCGTATACGAGGTCCGTACGTACGGTTCTGTGAGAGGGATGAGGCAAAAGCCTCACCCTACTCGATATAATGTATCTTCAGGTAGTTTGGGTAATCTATTAAATTTAAGCAGTAGTAGGGACTAATGGCGATAATAAATAAAGAGAAGCTGAAAAAATTAAAGCATAAAGCAAATGATTTGTTTAACCGTACTTTAGATCAACATGTAACTTTAGCGGTTACAGGCTTGAGTCGAAGTGGTAAAACGGCTTTTATCACTTCATTTGTTAATCAATTAATAAATGAAGGCAATGGTTCTTCGCTTAATTTTTTTAACCCTATTCATCAAGGACGATTTATTGCCGCAAAAAGAGTTCCACAGAAACATTTTCATATAGGTCGATTTGATTATGATCGTTCTATTGGTTCGTTTTGTAATGAACCACCAACTTGGCCGGAGCCAACACATGGTATTAGTGAATTAAGGCTTGCGATCAGATATCAACCGAAAGCATCTTTACTAAAATACGCAACAGATACCGCGACTTTATATTTAGATATTTCAGATTATCCTGGTGAGTGGTTGCTTGATTTACCTATGTTAAATCAAACGTTTGAAGAATGGTCAGAACAAACTATTCAATCATTATCACAAGCTCCCCGTTATGAATTTGCTCAAAAATTTATTGAAAAAATAAACGCTATTGACCCATTCCAACCTGCCTGTGAAGATTTATTAGCTCAACTGTCGAAAGAATATACTGAATTATTATACCATTTTCGTTATGAGCTTGGATTATCTGTTATTCAACCTGGACGCTTTATTTTACCCGCTGAACTTGCAGATGCGCCAATTCTGCAATTTATACCATACTCTGGGTTTAATAATATTGACGCGAATGCGTATAAAAATGCATCTGATGATACCTTTATCGGCATGCTACGCGCGCGTTTTATTGAATATAAAGAACGAGTGGTAAGAAAATTTTATAAAGAACATTTTATTAATTTTGACCGGCAAATTGTTCTGGCTGATTGTTTGACACCTTTAAATAATGGACCGGATAGTTTCGCTGATTTACAGCAAGCTATTGCCATGATTTTAGAAAGTTTCAGTTATGGAAAGTCGAGCATATTTTCTCGATTATTTTCACCAAAAATTGATAAATTATTATTTGCAGCCACAAAAGCAGATCATGTTACTCCAGAGCAACATGAAAACTTGGTTTCTTTATTGAATCAATTGGTTTATCAAACTAAACATCAGTTGAATTATGATTCCATAGAAATGAAAACGTTAGCGGTAGCTTCTGTAAAAGCGACCAACACTGGAAAGAGTAAACATAAAGGTGTATCTGTGCCTGTGATACAAGGACGTAGTTTAGAAAGTGGTAAAACAATGACGGTTTTTCCGGGATCTGTGCCTGATAAGCTGCCTAATGATGATTTTTGGCAAGAGTGTGGTTTTAATTTTATCGCTTTTTCTCCTCAAGAATCTATATCAGAGCATGAGTGTTTACCTCATTTACGGATGGATCAGGCAATGCAGTTCTTGCTGGGAGATAAAATGAAATGATAAAAGAACAGCCGCCAAAAAAAGCAACAGCTTCAAAGAAAGAAAAGTATCAGCAACAAATATTATTTGATGAAGTCGAAACTGTTCCGGAGCCGAAAAAATCAAATATTGTTGAACATCAGGTGGTTTTTGACAATAAAGAATGGCAAAAAGAGGATCAGGAGTTCATTGAAAATGATGATCGTGATGATGAAAAATCTCGTCCTCATTGGTTATGGCGAATAATATTGGTGTTGTTTTCTGTAGTAGTGTTCATTGAAGCGTTCGAGTTTTTTACCACAGGTTTTTCACAATCTCCAATTATTACGACTATTTACGCTGCATTATTATTTTGTATCAGCTTAATTGCCGGAACAACACTTATTAAAGAAATAACTGGTTTACGGAAATTTAAGCATCAGCAACAATTACAGCTGCAAGCTAAAGCTATATTTACTGAAGATAATCATAAAAGCGCACAGGAGTTGTGCAATAAAATATCGAAACAATTACCCTGCGATTTAATGTCAGAGCAAGAACAACAATGGGCTGATGTAGTTGGTATAAATAAAGCTGATTACAGTGATAAAGAACTTTTACACCTATATTCACGTTTGGTTTTGTCAAAGGTTGATCAGAAAGCTATGGCTGAGATAGCTAAATTTTCTACTGAATCTGTGGTGCTTGTCGCCCTTAGCCCATTAGCAATTGTAGATATGGGGTTGATTTTGTGGCGTAATTTAAGGATGATCAATAAAATCACGGGTTTATACGGCCTGAAATTGGGTTATTGGAGCCGAATTAAACTCATTAAACACGTTTTCGTTAATATGGTTTATGCTGGCGCATCAGAATTAGTTGCAGATTTTGGTACAGATTTAATTGGGGCCGACTTATTAGGTAAATTATCTGGTCGATTGGCACAAGGTCTGGGTGCTGGAATGTTAACTGCTCGATTAGGATTGAAGACCATGAAATTATGTCGCCCGATACCTTTTGATTCGATTTCCCAAAATGCAAGGTCTCAAGACGCTTTATCTTCTGATGCTAGAAATTGTGGTAATGAAGCACCAAAACTTAGTCATATTCGTAAAGAAATCTTTGTACAAGTAAAGCAGTTGTTAAGTAAGACAGATCATAGAGAATAGAGAATAGAGAATAGAGAATAGAGAATAGAGAATAGTGTATAAATTTAAGTCATTTGGTTAAGCAAAATGAGGTGGGATTTTAGTGGAAACAGTTTTATCATCGTGAGCTTACGACAACTTAGCTCAACTTTAAATTTTTAACCTGCTCTAATTGTTTCCATCAAAACAAACCTTGAGC
>JABSOJ010000539.1 GCA_013216005.1 Alteromonadaceae bacterium
TCAATAAACCTGAAGACTAAAGTACTTATTTCAGGTTGATGTATCATTTCAAATTCTGCATCTCTACTCATTAAGTTATAGGTCTGTTGCGCAAGGTCCATAACATGCTCAGTAACTTTCCCCAAGCCATCTACGCCCATAGTTCTCAGTGTCATCCATAATTTTAATGCGTCAAATCGGCGAGTTGTTTGCAGACTTTTATCCACTAAATTAGGGGTTTTAGAGGTATCATTGGTGAGTGGATTTAAGTAGTCTGCATGATGCGTAATAAAATCAAAATGCTGTCTGTTTTTAGCAAAAAATGCACTGCAGCTTACTTGACAGCAAACCACAGCCATATGCTGCGTCTACATGAAACCAAATATTATATTTTTTACAGATAATGGCAATTTCTTCTAACGGGTCAATACTGCCAAAATCTGTGGTTCCCGCAGTTGCCACAACGGCAATCGGAATATTGCCTTGCTTAATTGATTTGGTTAATGCGGCGTTTAACGCAAAGAGGTTCATTTTAAATTTTGAATCAGTGTCGACGGATACTACTGAGTTATATCCGATACCAAGTAATGCCGCTGATTTTTGTACACTAAAATGGCTGATTTCTGAAGAAAATATCTGATACTTGCGGCTATTTTCATGGAGACCATTGTCACGAATGTTGTGCTGATCATGAAATTTGGCATACCAATCTCTTGCCATTAACAGCGCCATAAGATTCGATTGACTTCCACCGCTAGTAAAAACACCATCCGCTTGCTGATCAAAACCAATTCGATTAGCAGTCCAATCAACTAACTTCTGCTCAATAAGTGTTCCACCACCACTTTGATCAAAAGTGTCCAGAGATTAATTAATCGCCGTTAATACTTGCTCAGCCACCACTGCGGGGTAAGCGACAGGACAGTTCAAATGCGCTACATACTTAGGATTGTGAAAATAGACTGCATTCTTTAAATAAAGTTCATCGACTTCGGCGAGTACTTCATTAAATGAATTGAGCGGAAGATCGATATCTAGATCAGTTATTTTACTGGCCAATTGATTAGCCATTTGACCGCTATAGACACTGGTAGCACGATTTACCGCTCGGTGAATAAAAGAAATACTCTGAATAGAGGCTGTTTCATAGTTCGTTAAATTCTGTTGGTTAAAAATATACTGGCAAGCGAGTTCTTGCTTTTGCAAATGTTGATAACTCGTAACCTCCATATTTTGGCTAACGGTGGCATTAGACATTGTAGATTCCTTTTAAATATTAGGTTTAAAAATTCGTCATTACATGGTGAAGGGTGCAGATCTTAATAATAACAATTATCATTTGTGCTTACGTGATTGCAAAATACGTTTATCATGCGGTTAAATTTATGGATTACTCATGAACAGGTTAATCAATTGAAATATTTACCGTTTAATACGATCACAATGGCAATCTTATTTTCTGCGCAAATTACCGCCATGGAAGATGAAAAAAAAGAAATCGAAAAAATAGAAGTAAAAGGTACCTACATTGAAGGCTACGGCATAAATGAAGTCGGTGGTGCATCACGTTTAGATCTTTCTATTATTGAAATTCCTCAATCTGTTTCAGTTATTACCAATGCGCAAATGAATGATTTTCAGTTGACTGATATTAATTCAGCTCTCGATTCAGCGACAGGTGTTCATGTAGAAAGGATTGAAACTGACAGAACATATTATACGGCTCGTGGTTTTGATATCACAAACTTCCAAATTGATGGTGTCGGGCTACCATTAACCTCTGGTAATAATCATGCAGATGAAGATACCGCTATCTATGATCGTGTAGAGGTTATTCGTGGAGCAAACGGATTGATGACAGGTGTAGGAAACCCTTCAGCGACCATCAATTTTATACGAAAACGCCCCACTAAAAATCGCAAGGTTGGGATTTCAACAACGATAGGTTCGTGGAATAAAAAACGGGTTGAATTTGACGCCTCTACTGAATTAACTGAAAGTGTTAGTGCTCGTTTAGTGTTAGTTAAGCAAAAGAATGATTCCTATTTGGATCGATATCAACAAGACAAAAGTATTGCCTACGCTTTCATTGGTGCTGACCTAACTGATAATACCTATGTTTCAATCAGTCATAGCTATATGAATAACGATGCATCAGGGAATAACTGGGGCGCTAACCCACTGTATTACACAGACGGAAGTGCAACAAATTTTGCTAGTTCTACCAATACTTCTGCAAATTGGTCAAATTGGCAAGTAAATAAAAACAATACGGTAGTCGAACTTGCTCATCATTTCAACGAGTCATGGACTTTACGCGCAACCTATTCTCATAAAACCACTGATGAAGACACTGAGTTATTTTATGTCTACGGCACGCCAGATAAAACAACTGGTTTAGGTTTATTAGGATACGCAAGTGATATGATTTAGATGATAAACATGATTTGTTTGATGCATTATAAGTGGTGGTTTTTCTTTGTTTGGTCGCGAACACCAACTTGTCGCTGGATTAAACTATGCAAAAATGAGCTATACAGATACCTCTTTGTATGATTACACCACAGGATTTGGCTTTCCCGTGCTACCAGCACTAGAATCTTGGAATGGTGATACACCTCAGCCAACATTTGCTGATGGTTTAACCGGTAGTGAAGTAACCAATAAACAAACAGCGATATATTTTACCGCACGCTTTGAGTTACAGGATAATTTACATTTGATCACTGGCGGTAGATACAACGATTGGCAGGTATCAGGAACGTCCTATAACACCATACAAGATGCATCAGACAAAGAATTTATTCCTTACTTAGTGCCAGAACGGAAAAGCCACAACCCTTGTTATATATGGGCTGTAGCCATTAATTCAAAACGAAGATTTAAGCTA
>JABSOJ010000540.1 GCA_013216005.1 Alteromonadaceae bacterium
ACATATGGATCAGTCAACAATAAAGATTTAGAGCAATCTTTTATGATTGTTTTTCCTCTGTTATCCCATATTTCATGCTATACAATACAGAGTCGTTCATAAGGGTTTGTATGAAAGGTTTTTAAAATTTAAATGTTATAATAATTAAGATTATGGAACTATTCTAATTGTGTCGGAACTTCCCGTTTCTAACTTCAATACCATTGAATGTTCCAGCTTCCTGTTGGGTTATCATAAAATATGAGGCGTTAACCGTTAATAACGCCCTGAACATGAACTATTACTGATATTATTTTCTATGTCGTAACCATTTTATTTGTAAGCCTACGCCAATAAGGTAAATTACCAAAAAAGTGAGATAAAATCCTTTCAATAATGGATCTTCTATATTGGTGACAACAGGAGAGGCAACGGGTAGACGCATTAATCCATCGGTAATTGCAGGGATCATGTGGAATAAAATTGTTCCAGAATAACTAATTGCCTGAATGTAAGAAGATAGTTTGCCAAAGAGTTGCGTTTTTTCCGCTGTAAAACCCACTAACAGGGCAATTAACGTTAATACCGCAAGTGCGTGGCCAGGACCAAAAGTGCCATGCCTGAAAATGGTGAGTGCTGTTATTGCCGCAATAAGCGTACAAATAATAAAAATTTTGCCCGTTAATTGTTTTATTTCAATCACTTTAAATTTTATTACTGAATAAAAACCCGTAATAAGTGCAAGTATGGCGATAATGGTGTGAAACCAACCGAGTAATGATATTTCTGGCATTGGTATTCCTTAAGTGTTTTAAGTTTAGTTATATAGCTGTGTTGTGCTGTATTGGGTTGCATTAGGTTGTGCGCAATTTAATTGCTTGCAATCATACGTAAATAAAATTTTATTGACAAGTATTTCATTATTGTTGAAGACCATATTTAAAAGTAAAACAGGAGATATGAAGTTATTCAAGGTAGATTCAGATAATTAAGCAACAGGATTGAAGCGACTTTAGTAGAAATTCTTGTTCAATCATTCATTCCCTCATACAATAGCGCCTGTTCATTGGTTGAACCTGTCTAAACTACTTTACACAATTTTTTTATTCTTTAAAAACAGGCCGAAATTTAAAATATGCGTCTTGACAAATTTATCTGTAAAAGTACAGAACTTACGCGAACCGAAGCAAAAAAGTCATTAAAAAGGGGAAAACTTAAGGTTAATGGTGAAGTGATCACTAATGCTGCCACTCAAGTTCATGAAAATAATCATATCACTTTAAATGGTCAAGAATTACAGGCGCGTAGTTCACGTTATATTATGATGCATAAACCTCTTGATACTATTTGCTCAAATGTAGATGAAGTTCATCCGTCTTTGTTAAATTTTGTTGATGTTGATAAAGCCTTTGATTTACATATTGCAGGTCGGTTAGATGTTGATACTACTGGATTAGTGTTAATTACTGACGATGGACGATGGTCCCATAATATTATTTCTCCCAAAAAGCAGTGTAATAAAATTTACCGTGTTTGGTTAAGGGATCCTGTTGAACAGTCTATTATTCAAGAGTTTAAAGACGGGGTGCAATTACAGGGTGAAAATTCTTTAACTAAACCAGCAGAATTAGTGATTGTTGAGACAGATAATAATGATTACAGGGAAGTGTTATTAACGATAACTGAAGGTAAATATCATCAGGTTAAACGGATGTTTGCTGCAGTAAGAAATAGGGTAGTGGGCTTGCATCGGGAACAAATTGGTGAAATAAAACTGGGTGAAAATTTAGCGCCGGGTGAGTGGCGCTATTTAACGAAAGATGAAGTTGAGTCGATAAATTAATTTCATTTTAACCATTTTTACATTTTATCTTTTTACATTGTACAGGTACATTGTTGAGGCACAGTACTTTGTTATTTATTTTATACTTTATTTCATATTTTATTTTGTACTTTTTTCCTGAATAAGATGAACATCCCATTGTGGAAATGGGATTTTTATTTGAGCTTTTTCAAGTGGCAGATAAATACTTTCATAGGCTTTGTATTTTATCGAGTAAAGATTAACTGTTGGTCTTCATAAACGAATGGCAATAGTAATGGCGCTATCAGAAAATGCATCAATAACTATACTCAAACTACTTGGAAATGCAGGTTCACCAAGTCGAGAAACGGCTATATTCAAGGCATTAAATTTTATAAATGGTTATTCTCGGCTCTGGCATTCTGCTTCGCCCTACTTACAGCATCCATGCTTTCGCTGCATTAGTACATCCATGCAGGTTGATGGTTGTACTTAGTTTTTGTCTGGAACAAAAAAACTGTGCAACACTTTACAAGGGAACAACCACTATATGCGTGTTGCCCTTGCTCTGCTTATGTTTAGGAAAAGCCTTGCTTAGCTAGTGTCCATCCAGAAACGAATGTCTACTGCGGATGTCCCACTGACACGACCTGTGCACCACAAGATAGTGTTATTTAGAATGACTAAACGCCTATATCTTGTAGAACACATCTCGTGCCATTGGATCGTCCTCGCTACGACCCTGTTTCTGGACGAACACTAGCTAACAAAATCAACCAAAAAAGTTTACCGCAGCAATAAATCAGGCGATTAATATCGCTAAAATACGTGATTTAACGTCGCAACTTAGTTATTTTACACAAATCAAAAAATAGATTTTAATCAATAAAAACAATGATTTTAGAAAATTTTTGTTGCTTTAATTAGTGCCAATGTAATACAAAGTGTTTGCTAAATAGTGCCTGAACGGAAACCCCTGAAAGTGTTACTACATATGCTCTTCGATCTATTTTTAAAAACGAAGATTTTGAAAATTTGGCCCAAAAACACATAATATGCTTGAATTATCA
>JABSOJ010000541.1 GCA_013216005.1 Alteromonadaceae bacterium
ACTGAAAAGGATCGAGCAAGTAGATCCTTTTTTTATTTTTTACTTTTATTTAAATTAAGTGCTGAGTAGTTACAAAATAATAAAGAAATATGACGAAGAAATAAATAAGACATTTCATTTACAGGCAGACGCAGAATTGTTTGAAGGTTTACCAGGGGCAGGTCCTAAATAGCACCTCGTTTGCTTGTCGCATTTGGTGAAGATCAAGACAGATATAGTAGTGCTAATGAGGTACAACGAACAGCTGGTATAGCGCCAGTGACGGAGCGTAGCGGGAAAAAATGTTGGGTTCATTGGCGTTGGCAGTGTTCTAAATTTTTAAGGCAAACATTTGTAGAGTGGGCAGCACAGACAATTGATAAGTCATATTGGGCCGGAATTTATTATCAAAAGATGCGAGCAAAAGGAAATTCACATCAAGCTGCGGTAAGAGCGTTAGCTTATAAATGGATCAGGATACTGTATAGCTGTTGGAAAAATAAAAAGCACTATAATGAAGTTACATATCTTAACAGCCTTAAGAGTCGTGGTTCACCGTTGATGCAGAGTAAATAAAATGATGAGAATACTTGACTGAACGCCTCAGGGCGTGATGGGGCACTTAGCGAGATAGAATTTATTGTGTCACTTTTGTATTTGGGATTAGGTTTTTTTATGGGATATGATGAATATTAACACAATCTAAGCGGCCGTCTGCCGGTGGTGTTTTTGCAGGGTTCCTGCAAAAATAAGCTCGTAATAGTCGTTAGATTGATACTCTTTATTATGCTAAAGCTCGAATTACAGCGCTAGGATTTTTAGATAATACAGTCAGTAAAACCAATGCTGGACCTCTAGGAGTTCTATCGCCTCGCTCCCAGTGACGTAATGTCCCTAAGCTAATTCCAAAATTTGATGCAAACTCAGTTTGTGTCATATTAACATTTGAACGAATTGCTTTAACATCTATGGGATCAAATTTATGAACGGTGGCATTTTTAGTCTGGCCTTCACTATAATCAACAGCCTCAATAAGCCCTTGTTGAATACTTTCAAAGATGCTACTCATATTATTCTCCATAATTTTTTCTTAATGTTAATGTAAACTTAGCTAATATATTACGCTCAGAATGAGACAGATTAGCCTTGTCGTTTTTGCCAAATAGGGAAAGAAGAAATAACGGCATCGATTCATTATGAAAATAGTATATCACCCTAACTCCTCCACTTTTCCCTTTACCACTTTTAGCCCACCTTAACTTTCTTATCCCACCAGTACCTTGCATCAGATCGCCTGCTTTAGGGTGTTCAGCTAAATAGTTAATTACTAGAGCTGCATCATCATCAGTGAGATGCTTATGGACTTGTTTTTTATATTCAGGTAATTCAACTATTGTTTGCATATCTGCAATTATAATCCAATGGATTAGTTTTAGCTATTATCATAAAAAGATATTTCAACTTAACTACATAGTGCCTGAACGGAAACCCCTGAAAGTGTTACTACATATGCTCTTCGAGCTATTTTTAAAAACGAAGATTTTGAAAGTTTGGCCCAAAAACACATAATATGCTTGAATTATCATCAAAACCGACTGATTTCCAAAGATCTTCAAACTTTAAAAGCAGCTACACCCCATACGTAATAAGACATGTAGACTTTCCGTTCAGGCACTACATAAAATATTTATCCCAAAACCACAACATATAGCAAATTCAATTTTGACTCCCTAACTCACAATGGGAGCGAAAGCGAGATAGAAAAAATAATGCTAATGTCAGCTATCTCTTGAAATAGTTTTCATAATTTAGGTGTGTTTTTATTCTAAATTTCTGACCGCTTTGTGGTTAAAAGGAATATTAGATTATCCAATCTAAATCTAAAATATCAAAATGCAAGTTCAGATTTAAACCAATACAATTTCAATTAAGTAGAGGTACAACTGACATTCCGCACCTAATAAAATATATATGTTTTTTATACGATTTTAGTGTAAAAGTATACGATGCGTAATTATTAGGCGACGCTATTTAAAATCTGATGCCCTTTTTACTGAAAATCAACTCAGATTTTAAATCTCAGCTTTATGTGCGGAACGTCAGGTACAAGTTTTACAGGATTTAATTGTGTCTACCGCTGCAGTGAATCCCAATCAGTATGCCCGGTAATGGCAGCAACTTGTTCAATACTTAACCCCTTTTCAAATAACCGACTAGTCGCCTCATGGCGCATGTCGTGCAACCTTAAATCATCGAAACCCAATTCTTTTGCTAGGCGGTCCCATCCTTGAGTTAGGCTAGCAGCATCATTACAGCCAAATATAACTTGAGATTTATCAACTTGCTCAACGCGTTTGTAAAGCTCAATTGCTCGGTCTGACAGAGGGATGATACGACCTGTCTTTAAGCCTGCAGCTTGGAGATGTTTATCAATTTTCGTTTTGTTAATCATTAGCAGTTTTTTATTATTCCTAGGAAATCCCTCTTGGAGCCCTTTGTAAATAAGGGGTTCTTCTATGACATATTTTCACTTGGCTAGCAGGTTATGGTTTTTGTTCTCAAGATCTATGTCATTACCCGTTATACGTGACAACTCCCCCTTCGCATTGCTGTCTCTACAGCAAACAAGGCAACGGTGGCGTATTTCTTTGTGCAATCACACAATCTTTCGTATTCATCATCATGCAAGCGCCTCGTCCTTTTTACAGCAATACGTTCAACCGTTTTGTGTCTTTTATCAAAAACTTTTACTCCTTTTTTAACCACATCAGAATCAAGATCAAATTCAAGATCATATACCCGTGATCAATGAAAATACGGCGTTTTCAAACAAAGCCTTGATTTTTTTCTAAATGAGATCATGATACGCC
>JABSOJ010000542.1 GCA_013216005.1 Alteromonadaceae bacterium
CTATAAAGATTTGTGTGGTGAAATTGCTTTCATTTGTGAGCAATACCTGACTATTTGTGTACTTAAGCGCGATGCCAATATGGTATCCGATGTGTGCATGGTAGTATATACCGAGAATTGGGAAGATATTGAGCTATTAAAATCTTCACACAAGTAAAAAAATGAAATTACTACTAGCAACAACAATGCTTCTAACTTCACTCATCGGTCTTTGCTTTTGTATTCACTCGCAAAACAGGGGGGTGGTTTTCACCGCAATTCCGTTTACCGCACAATTTTCAGGAGTTATGTATTGGGCTTATCGGAAAGATACAAAAATTAGAACTGAGCTTATAAGGATCAAGAAAGAACATGCATTTTATAAAGCTCAAAACCAAAAAATAAAGGAAAAAAAGTCATGAAAGCACAAAAAACAAAAGCTTTCATGACCACCTCTAAGGTGGTCATGAATAACGAGGCTTTTTATCAAGTATTACCGAATACTTATTATAAAGAAGAAGAAAATTATCAGCGGTTTTGGCAAGCGTTAGTGGGGTTAAAACTGAGTAGTCGTGAAATCCCTGATTTTATGACTTCTTCAATGGCTGAAATTTATAAAAATCAAGGGAACGTCCGGTACTTTGTGCCTCATTGGCATCAGTTAGCCATAGAAACGAGCGATGCGCGATCAATTCGTAATATGCTTCAGGCGGATAGCTCAGGCTCTAGCCCTAGAAGTACATGCAGAAATCAAGATATGTTGCGATATATTGACATTGTATTGCAATCTAAAAATGTTGATTACGCAAATTATGTTAAAAAATCGTGTGATGATCAGCATATGTGTGTGAATGATAAAGACGAGGATGACTGGATTTACTAAAATATAAATGGGCTAAGTTAACTCAGTTAAAAAGCCAGATTTAATCTGGCTTTTTTCATGCCTGAACTTTAACCATCCACTTTAGTAAATTTTAATGGCTCAAACACAACTGAATACTGGCTTATAATTTTATTGTCACTCAACAGCGCGCTAACATCAGCGCCTTTATTTCCTTTTGGTGATTTTAAATGAAATGGTTTTGAATAGGTTTTGCCGTCAATGGTTAATCTCAGCTCGCCTTTTACGCCCCCTACTACATTACCTCGATAAAAATTAATCACGAATTTCATTACCCGTAAATCTAGTGGTGTTTTAAAGTTAATGGTTTCAAAACCATTGCTGCCTTTTGGGGAATACTGGTAATCTTTGAAATATGTTCCTTGTGGCGTTTTCGTGTTACCAAAATAAAGTATCGGCGCTGTTGGGTTCGCTTTAGCGTATAAGTCTAGGTCACAATTGTTGCAATTCCATGTGATTCCAACTTCTACATCAGTAGCATGACGTAATTTTCTTAGTGGCAATGCAGTACTTGATATAGGGCGTTGACGAATTGATTTAGACATTACTTTTACAGGCAGTCTGATCATCTCGATCTTATTATCATTTGGATCTAGCTGATAAGAATGCGCTGGCGCTTTTGCGTTATTAGTTGCTCGTGATAATACCGTTGCTAAGTCCTCTGAGAAGGTTACAAGCTTGCCATTGGTTAACTCCGTGTAGAGCGTCCACAGTCTTTCCACGGCTGAGCTATGGCGGTTATTGATAAAACGGTCACTCCCATAAAACCAATGCACCCGCATACCTGAGAGTAAGGCTTTATCATCCGCTAAGCCATAAGGCGTTTGAGTACGTCTATTAAGGAGGTGTCCTGTTGATGGGAATTGACCATCGACCATTGAAAATGCCACTTCTGATCTGTCAACATAATGAGGTGAGCCGAATAAGATTACCTCAATGTCGGAGGACGGTTTATTATTGGCGATACTGCGTAGTAGTTGCGGAATACGGATGGTGCCGATAGGCACGCCCTGTGTGTTTGCAATCTTTTCATTATCTTGTTTTGCAAATACAGCTAACTGTCCAATCGCTTGGAGGTTAGCCGCAATTTTGGCCTTTTTACTTTTATACGCTGGGTTGTTAGGAATGCGCATGCGCCCAATGGTCTCCAGTGAATAACCATCAATCAGCCACATCGTATCATCGGCCTTAAGCTCGGCGACCATATTGATAATTCCACGGACTTGATCCTTTTTTGCCTCCACAGAGCTATAAGGGGATAAACCGATGGCATAATCTTTAGCATTAGCGTGAATTGAGCCTAATGCTAGTGCAAGAGCAATAGCGGCTGAAACTGAATTTCTAGTGAATGTATTATTTTTTAAATTGATCATTTTTATATCCTCATTATTCGCCAAAAGTGGCATTGTTAGCAGCGTTAAAACGCGATTCTAAAGCGATGAATTCAACGGTTTTCGTATTGATTTGAGCTTGTCGTTTAGCTTGAAAGACGCTCAACTGAGCGTGTTTTTCATTCAGCTCATTACAGATTTTTTTATGTTGCTCACGGTGGCTTTTTAATGCTTTTTCAGCCTCTGCATATTCAGGGTTTTTCATGTACGTTTCGGGGGCATAGCGAAGGTAAATATCTTCCACAGCTAGGAATAAAGCCGATGCCGCGAATATCTCTACCGCTAATTGTGACCAAACCAGCCAGTTAGCTGTATAGCTTTGCTCAGCAAATGGGTCGATATTGATTTCCCCAGAGACACCGCTGTAATTCATGGCAAACAACGCTGTCCATGCAAATAACAACAAAGTCGTGATCACATAAATCGTAAAGGAATATCTTCTTCTCCATAATTCAGAGTCGATAAATTGCGTCACAAATTTTATCGCCGTGGCACCAATCGGCATGATAAAAGCCAAACTTTTTGCCAACCACGGATCATTTAAAAATGCAGGTGTGCCCGATGCCATCAGGTTGG
>JABSOJ010000543.1 GCA_013216005.1 Alteromonadaceae bacterium
GTAGTAATATCAGAATGTCCAAGTGTTTTAGATATGGTCAGCAAATCTACCCCTTCCAATGCTTGCCAGCTAGCAAGTGTTTTTCTCATGGTGTGCGGTGTAATTCTTTTAGCAGCGTCATCAGTATATAAACCAGCTCTTTTGATAATACGCATCCAATAACCATAGTTATCACTTTTAACTGACAAGTGACCAGTAGAACTTCCCCGTTGATTACTGGCAAATACAAAAGGGGAGTCACCAAACTGTTGTTCATGTTCAATGAGTCTGCGTTTTAATATTGCCACGGCTGGCGTAGCTAATTGAGCATGATAAACCTTTTTAGTTTTTGTTTTGGTATGAGGAATTGTCCATACACCACGTTCAAGGTCGAGTTCTTCCCATTCCATGCTGTAAACATTACCTTTGCGTTGCCCTGTATAAATAAGGATTTGCACAACATCTTGATAAATTTGTTTTTCATGAGTTAAAGATTCGAACAGTGCAGCAATTTCTTTTTTATTCAAAAAGCGCGTTTTAGCTTCAATGGTTACTTTAGATATTCCTGAAAAAGGGTTTTCTTTTATCAGTTCATGCCTATGGGCTAAATTAAATAATGACTTCAATAATGAAATTGCATTGTTATATAAACCTGCGGTTAGTTCTGCTTTTAAGTTATCGGCAATCCTAAAGGCTTTTCCTGAGGTTATTTCGTTTCCTTTTAGTTTTGCTACTCTTGGTTTTACATGTAGCTTCCAAACGCGGCTGAGGTCGTCTAATGATTTTTGTCGGCGTTCACCTACTTTTATTCTTGCTTTGAGTTTTCTTCAAAATTTAAATATAAAGCTTCAATTCAAAGCTGTTGAACCCTTGCTTCACGTTTAAGCTCTGTTGGATTAATACCGTCTTCCATTAATAATAATTTTTCACGGGCTTTTTTACGGGCTTGTTCAATAGTGTTTGCAGGGAAACGACCTATTGTTGCGCGAACATTCTTACCATTAATTTTTTTAGCAACTGAAAAGGATTTATTACCGCTTGAAGTTACCCGTAAAGTTAATTCGGGAACCTTAGTATCTCGATATTCTTCTCTACCAGAATCAGGTAAAACAATTTTATTAATAGCGGCAATAGTAAAGTTAAATTTTTTGCTCATAAAACCCCCTTTTTAATTTGGGGATACCATTGGGGGTGCCGTGGGGGGTGCCAAAAAGGTGTATTTCGGTCTATTTTGGTTGATTTTGAGTAATCTGAAGTTTTCATGGTGTCGCGCTGTAGCCCATGTGTATTAACGTTCGTTAATATTATTACATTATCGCAGGCAATAAAAAGGCCTTACCAAAGGTAAGGCCATAAATGCTCGCTTAAAGGTCTTGTTATACAAGCTTCTTGTTTGTTATTTCTTTACTAGCGCAGTCATTTTATAACAAACGTTTTTTTCCACTGCAACAACTTTAATAGAGCATAAACTCGACGATTTTTTTCGTATAATCACTTTATTTAACAGGCTTAAGCGTAAGCTGCTGATAAGTGGGTTATTTAAAGTTTGCCTATTTAAGATAATTATTTCAAAAAAAATTGCTTAAGAGAATTGATTTCGGACATAGATCCAATTGTTGGCTAGTGATAGAATGCACGCCATTGAAGTTAAGAGGAATTTTCGGTGACAGAATTAAAAAACGACAACTACTTACGCGCCTTATTGCGTCAACCAGTAGATTACACTCCTGTTTGGATGATGAGACAAGCTGGGCGCTATTTGCCTGAGTATCGAGCAGTACGTAAAGATGCAGGCGATTTTATGTCTGTTTGTCGTAATGCCGATTTGGCTTGCGAAGTAACTATTCAGCCTTTGCGTCGTTTTCCATTAGATGCGGCTATCCTTTTTAGTGATATTTTAACTATTCCAGATGCGATGGGATTGGGATTATATTTTGAAACCGGTGAAGGTCCTAAGTTTGAACGTCCAATTACCTGTAAAGCAGATGTTGATAAAATTGGCATACCAGATCCTGAAGATGAGCTAGGTTATGTGATGAACGCTGTTCGCACAATTCGTCGTGAACTGAAAGGTGAAGTGCCATTGATTGGTTTTTCCGGTAGTCCCTGGACACTGGCTACTTACATGATTGAGGGTGGCAGTTCGAAAGCATTTACAAAAATTAAAAAAATGATGTTTTCTGAGCCGCAAACATTACATTTACTATTAGACAAACTCGCTGATTCGGTGATTAGCTACTTAAATGCCCAAATTGCTGCGGGTGCTCAGTCAGTTATGGTTTTCGATACCTGGGGTGGCGTATTATCCCCTCGCGATTATAAAGATTTTTCTTTGCAATATATGGCTAAAATTGTTGATGGATTAACTCGTCACGCTGATGGTCGTCAAGTTCCTGTTACTCTATTCACTAAAAATGGTGGTATGTGGCTTGAAGACATCGCAGCAACAGGCTGTGATGCGATTGGATTAGATTGGACTATTGATATTGAATCTGCCAAAGCCCGTGTGGGTGATAAAGTTGCATTACAAGGGAATATGGATCCGTCAATGCTTTACGCGCCACCTGAGCGTATTGAACAAGAAGTGGCTAAAATTTTGGCTGGCTTTGGAAGTGGTGGTACAGGCCATGTATTTAATTTAGGCCATGGTATTCATCCTGACGTTAATCCAGATCATGCCGGACATTTTATTGAATCTGTGCATCGATTAAGTAAACCGTATCATGGTTAATTGATTGCTGATGTAGAAAATATAAAAAAGGAGCCTCGGCTCCTTTTTTGTATCTCATTTTTTAACTCAAGTTTCGGAGTTCATTTTAACCGCTTAGAATGAACTCTTTCACTATTCTAGGGCCTCTTGGCGTAAT
>JABSOJ010000544.1 GCA_013216005.1 Alteromonadaceae bacterium
TCATAATTAAAAACAAAGAGTAAAATAGATGGTATGAAGGACAATAACTTAAATAATGCCCCACATAGCAATTGGAAAACACAAAGTATTAGGACACATTAAGGCAACACGCTCTCCTTTTTTAATGTGTAATTGTGTTTGTAAGTAGGCGGCAAAATCTTTGGATAAACGATCAACATCATTAAATGAAAGCTCACGTTCAAAATTGCTAAATGCGGTTGTTTTTTTATATTTAACAACGCTTTGATTGAATAAATCTAGCATTGAATCATAATAATGCGTATCAACTTCATGAGCAACATTGTCTGGATAATTTTTAAACCATGGCTTGGTCATGTTTTCTCCTGGATTTTGTATACCCAAGTAGTTTGGGTATAAAATTTAAACTGACGTAAAGCAGTAAAAAAAGAGCGAACTGCTAAGACCAGTATATTTTTTGATTCTATTATTCACATAAACAGAAATTAATTAAAAGTAAAATTTATATCTAGTGTCTGAACGGAAATCCTGAAAGCCTTATTTTACGGGGTATTCAAGCAATATTGCAAAACGAAGATTTTGTTATTTTTGGCTAAAAACGGCCAAAACGCTTAAATCTACATCAATACCGACTGATTAGCTTAAATCTTCGTTTTGAATTAATCGCTACAGCCCATGTGTAGCAATGGCTATTGACTTTTCGTTCGGGCACTATCTATAGAATTATGGCTCTGTTGTAGATAATTGTTGTCCCTTCAAATGGAATTAAACTCAACCCTTATATTTAGGACTCTGTGACAATTATCGTAAAAAGAGATGGTTTTAGAGCCTAAATGATAATAAATTAGCCCAAAATCCTTCACCGTTACAAAATAGTAGCTTTATGTAGATAGTTTGAAATTGAGAAATCTATTTAAGCGAATAAAAACAAGGTGATTTGTACATCCAGGCTCATTAGCAGAAAAAAAGCTTGAACATAACGCGAAATGTATCAAAGTCGGCTGTACACCTTTAATATAAGAACCTACAGAGGCATTGTTTAATTTCTCTTGAACCATTTACTAATTATTTTATAGCCTTTAGCCATTAACTCTCTGGCGTAACCGGTCACGTCTTTCGCTGGTTATTACAACGGGAAATAACTAGGTTTGAAAAAGTCTTAATCTGTAATTGTCATTAGCCTCTAAAAGTGATGTTATTGGTAAGCTGCAAGAATAACTTCTTTTATAATGGTGGTTAATATGAAACAAGAACAACCTCAATGGCAACCCATTAGTATGTTGCCTGTCTTTAGTGAAATGATTGATGGCATGTCAAATACAAGTATTGAACAGCTCGAAACTCTTTATCCAGTCCTGGATAAGCCTCACATTCTTGATGATGATACGATCAATCGACTCATTAACCTTTATACTGAAGAATTAAATAATCAATGGATCTTTGAAGAGCAATTCAGACGGTGGAAGGATAAAAATATTTCACCAAATGAAGAACAGGAAGTTAATAGGTTAATCGGACAATTGCCAAAGCTTAAAACGAATAGCGAGAAAATCTTAAAATTAGTTCGAAGTATCGAGCACAATACTATCGACAAAATAATAGCAATGGACGAAATTGAGCTAGTTGACTCAATCATTTCAGGGAAAATTAAACCGTCTCATGAAAATTCAATCATTCAACAACTAAAACCTGAGCATGTACGTTTAGCTGAGAGAATTCATAAAAAGGTGACCAGGATCCTTAAGCATGATGGTGACGAACTAGAAATTTTAACTGACTTGACTTCTTTTATGCCAAAATTTAAAGCGCTAATGGATTCGACTTCTGAAGCTGAAATGGATTTACTTTGCAGACGTTATTCTGGGTTTCACAAATACGTACAAATATTAGAGAATTTAGCCGCAGGCATAAGCTCAGGAGAGATACCTGTACCATAGGTAGCCATGTCAATCTGATGTGTACCCTAACTTGATGTCAGATGGTGTTTCTTATATTGTCAGAATAGAGTTAACTTATCTATTTATTGACACATGATTTCTAAAGTTATAGATTCTAACCTGACATTATCTCCTAATGGCACTGACCATATAGGCTAAATTAGGGTTACAGTTCAACAATGTTTTCTGTTAATTTACATGAGTTCAAACCTATACAGGCTCTAGACTGTATCAACTTAAACATGACAATACACAAATATGAACTGTTACCCGGTTTGATTGGTGCCCAATTTATCAAAGAGGGGTTAACCTTTACTGGTGAAGATTCTCCCATGTCTAATTTGCTGTTGTCTGTTATGGGAGCTTTTGCAGAGTTTGAGCGTGCTTTGATCAAAGAACGGCAACGTGAAGGAATTGAATTAGCAAAAAAACGTGGTGCATATAAAGGACGAAAAAAATCACTGTCGATTGACAAAATTGAACAACTAAAACAAAGAGCCGCCAATGGTGAAGCGAAAACCCATTTAGCAAAAGAATTTGGGATCAGTCGTGAAACTCTGTACCAGTATTTGAAGAGTGAATAGTTACTGGATAAAATCATTGTTAATATCTTAATTCGTAACTCCGTATTGCCTCAAAAATTAATTTCTGGCTTTCTTAACCTTATGCGCTATATTTAATTATTAAGGATAACTACCAGATAAAATAGAATTTTTTTATTTTAATAGTAGGTTATCTTGAATACCCCGTTGTAACATTCTTCAGTCTTTTCAAAAGAAACAAGATAGATTGATGTGGCGGAGCTTGCCTAATACTTTTATAGCGTCAATTGGGCATGCTAAAAAAATTGTAACTACTCAGCACTTAATTTAAATAAAAGTAAAAAATAAAAAAAGGATCTACTTGCTCGATCCTTTTCA
>JABSOJ010000545.1 GCA_013216005.1 Alteromonadaceae bacterium
TTCCCCTTAGTCAGGGTGACTCCACTTTCTTTCAAGTGGACGGGTTTGCCAGCTTCGCTGGGCAAACACAAAAAGCCAGCTAACATAAGTTAACTGGCTTTTATAAACAGCTTATTAAGCCGTTTTTTTAAGCTTATAACATTCTCTTGTTACATGCTTAATGTTCTTTACCAAGTATTAGCTAATAAATAGTAAATAGTAGCTTAGTTGTTGTAGCCAATATTCACAGTGATACCTGAAGCTGCCGTATAACCATGTAAACTTAGATACCATCTACCTGCTGTAGGGTTTGCAATATAACAAGTTTCGTTATTACCACTTAAATATGGACGGCAATCGTAATCCGTTAATGTGGGTGCCGAACCCTGTTTCATATACAAATCAGCATCACCTGTACCACCTGACATAAAGACTGTAAAATTAGTTGCACCTGCTGGAATATTCATTTTGCCTCCGCGCCATGCATCAAGTCCAACAGATAAATTTTTGATCTCACGGTTAAAATCAAAACCACCTGAAGTACCATCACAAGAAACACCTACAATATCGAATGCTGCTGTTACGTCTGCGACATTATAACCTTTATCAGCCGCTGCAGATTCAACACCACACGCACCAGCGTCGAAAGTACTGTTAGCTGTCCAATAAGCTTGGTTGGCCAGCGCCATCACTTCAAATGCTGTTTGTGTATTCCAGCCAGCCGTAGTGGCTAACAAAAAGAATGCTCTGTTGTATACACCTGAACTGTAGTGAACGTCCATTGAACTGTTATAAGCACTGGCATGACCGATAGAATTACCATCTAGTGTTGGATCTTCCATATAACGTAATGCACCAGCACCTTTGATAATTTGCTCTCCAACCAAAAAGTCATTAGTCCCTTGCATAAAATATTCAGCCGCTTCACCCGACATATCTGAGAAAGCTTCATTCATACCACCAGACATTTGGCTGTAAACTAAACCAGAATTTTGCTCAGTAAAACCATGGCTTACTTCATGTGCAGAAACATCTAAACTTACCAACGGATAGAAAAACGATTGACCATCACCAAAGGTCATTGCTGAACCATCCCAGAATGCATTTTCATAGTTATTGCTATAGTGAACACGCATCGTTAACTGAAATGTTAATGGCGCTTGTCCCGTATACGCATTGAACATATCGAAAACAACACCACCAAAGAAATGTGCATCATTCAACGGTGAATAAGCACCATTGATTGATTTAACCGTATTTCTCGGGCAGTCATAAGAAAAAGCTGTGCTGCCCGAAGTACCATGATTTAAGTTAACGGTTTTAACGTTAGTGTTATTCATAGTACAGGTACTACCGTTTACAGCAACATCCATAAAACCAAAATCTGTACCATACTCGTACTGACCTGTTTTAGCATTTCCGCCAGGACCTGTGCCTATTTCCGCGTGCTGTAGATTCTCATAACTATAAACCGTTTCACCCGTCTGAGCATCAATAAAATATACCGGACGTGAAGGCGCACCATTTTTCGAAGGAACAACAAAAGAAACACGATGAACCAGTGTTGGTACATCATTTACCATGTAGATAAACTTCTTATTTTCCGTGTTGTATACACGAGCTGCTCGTGCTCTCTTTTCATCTAAGCCTTTTTTTAATGCTCTTTGTGCTGAAAAACCTGCATCAACTGAAATATCGTGTTTGTCCAGATCAATATATCTACCGGAAACATCGGTCAATAAGCCCATGGCAGATTCAGTAGCAGCTACGCTGTAACCAAAAACAGGAACACCTTTATATTCCTGTTGAAAGCGTACTTTTACTAACCCTTTACCTGCATTAAACTTTTTACCCGCTTTCATTGCATGATTGCCGGTTAAACCCAGAACTGAATTAATGTCTGTACCACTATTGCCCCACCCCATAGAAGCGGCACTACGAATATCAGCTGCTTGAGCCGACATTGTGAAAACACAGGCTACTGCTGCTGCGATTTTTGTTATTTTTTTGATTTTCATATTTATATCCATATTATTATTAATGAATCTGTAGACAACAAACCACTGATTCTTGTATGAAATAACAAAATGTGTGAGCATTAAAAAATGCATAAAAACATTTGCAAATTTATACTTATTACATTTTGTTACCAAAACAAGCCTAGAACAGCAACAGTGAAAAAACAAATATTTAACATAATAATCATATAAGTATCTATAAATATTACATATACTTTATTGTATATTGGATTTATGTTCAGTTTTGTTGTCGGAATTTGTAGTGAATTAATTTAGGAATTGTATTTATTGGCTGGTTATTTTTAGTTTGAGATGTTGAGTTTGTGTGTTACAACCCTATCGTTTTTTGAAATAAAATTTTATCACGTAAGATGGGTTAGCCTCAGACGTAACCCATCAAAACAAAGATTTTATCAAGCATTTAAAGGTTACATAACCACCAAATGTGGTGGCTTACGCCGTTGGCTAACCCATCCTACGACTACCTTTCAAATTAATAGGTTTGCCAGTAACAAAAAACCAGTGAACATAAGTTAACCGGCTTTGCTTTTATTAGTTGAATCTAAATAAGAAAAAAAAGCTGGCTAAAAAAATTAACCAGCTTTTGCTTACTAAAATAAATAAATTAAATATTTATTAAACATTCGACATTAACTTGTCACATTAACTTGCCAAAGAGTTAATGTTAATTTTGCAGATATAAGCTTAATCGTAACTCCAATCCAACGTTACTTTTCTAACATTTGTCTTACCATAAACACCTATATGTAGAGTAGGCCGCAGGCTTCGCATAGCTTATCCAACGGCCCCTCTTCGATTCCGTGCATGAGGTTTTCCC
>JABSOJ010000546.1 GCA_013216005.1 Alteromonadaceae bacterium
AAAATAAGGGACAACAATAATATGGAACAGAGCCATATTTTATTAGGTGCGGAATGTCAGCTTAATCCTAGTTAACACTTAATCCGGGCCATAGTTGGGTCATACATAGGTCTTAACGATGCTTTAGCTGCATATCGAACACCAGCCACTTCAATTTCAAATTGACTGTTCTTAATCATCTCAGCATTAACGCCGTCAGGATGTTCAATATAACCCAGACCTATCGCACCGCCTAACGTATGCCCATACATTCCAGAGCGAACATAGCCTCTGATTTCGCCGTTACAATAGATAGGTTCATTATGATAAAGCAAAGGCTCAGGGTCATCTAATAAAAACTGTACAAGTTTCTTAGTGCAAATTGTTGCTTTGCGTTTTAATAAAGCTTCACGTCCGATAAAACCTCCGGGCTTATCGTACTTAACCGCAAACTCTAATCCTGCCTCTATTGGTGTATCTTCATCCGTCAGATCATGACCCCAATGCCGATACCCTTTTTCCATACGCAAAGAGTTCAGTGCATGATAGCCCGCATGAACAAGATCAAACTCCTCACCAGCTTTAACAATTTCATCATAAATACTAAGAGCAAACTCAGTTGGAATATACAGTTCCCATCCTAGTTCACCAACAAAAGTAATGCGCGATGCTCGAACAATGCCATAACCAAGCTCTATTTCCCTGCTTGTTGCAAAAGGGAATGCTTCATGTGAAAGATCATCTGGAGTCATAGATTGTAGCAATTTACGGGCATTTGGCCCCATAATCGCAATAACAGCCATACCAGAGGTTACATTAGTCAAGTAGCAATTTGCATCCTCTGGCAGATTGTTTTTCAGCCAATGAAAATCCTTGGTTTCCGTTTCACCTGATGTCACCACTAAATAATCATCGTGAGCAATTCGGGTAACGGTTAAGTCAGCTTCGATACCACCATTTTCATTTAACCATTGGGTATAAACCAAACGTCCCGGTTTAACAGAAACATTATTTGCACAGATTCGATTCAAAAAAACTTCAGCATCTTTTCCCTGAACTCTGAATTTAGCAAAAGACATTTGATCAAATAAGGCAACATTTTCACGCACAGCTTTATGCTCTGCAGCTGAATATTCGAACCAATTTTGCCTTTTATAGCTATATTCATATTCTGCTTTTACGCCTTTTGGCGCATACCAGTTTGGTCGTTCCCAGCCAAAAGAAGCACCATGACAAGCGCCTTTAGCAACTAGCCTGTCATAAAGCGGTGATTTACGTACACCCCGGGCCGTATCAAACTGCCTAAATGGCCAGTGTGTTGCGTATAATAATCCCAAACTCTCGCTGACCCTGTCATGTAAATATTTTCGGTTTCCCTGAAAAGGTAAATTACGTTTAACATCAACTTCCCATAAATCTACAGGAGGATTGCCATCACGCATCCACTCTGCCACAACCTTCCCAATACCGCCGGCAGATTGTAAACCGATTGAATTAAGACCCGCGGCTACAAAACAATTACTAATATTCGGTGCCTGGCCAATATGATAACGTACATCAGGAGTGAAACTCTCAGGTCCACAGAAAAACGTTTGTATACCTGCTTTTTCTAACGCTGGTATTCGGTGCATGGCTGAATGTAATAATGGTTCAAAATGGTCAAAATTCCCGGCAATTTCATCAAAACAAAAATCTTCAGAAATACCCTTCATGCCCCATGGTTTTGCCACTGGCTCGAAGGCACCCATTAATAATTTACCTGCTTCTTCTTTATAATAAGTACAGCTGTCATAGTCGCGAAGTACGGGCACATCACGAGTTAGGCCCGCAACTGAATCAAAAATTACGTAATAATGTTCACAAGCATGCAAAGGAACATTAAAACCTATCGTTGCCGCTATTTCTCTGGTCCACATTCCGGCACACATCACAACGAAATCAGCACTGATGTTACCGTGATCGGTTTCCACACCAGTAATTTTATTTCCGTCCCGCACAATTTTATTAACTTTTACATTTTGAAAAATCTGCGCTCCGCCATTTCTAGCTCCCCTAGCTAATGCCTGAGTTGTATCTGTCGCATTCGCTGTACCGTCCGTTGGAATGTAAATACCTCCCAATACGTCTTCAGTATTCACTAACGGATACATACGTTCAATTTCAGCTCTGGAGATAGTATCAACCTGCATACCAAATACTTTGGCCATAGATGCATTTCTTTTTAGCTCTTCAAACCGCTCACTGTTCGTGGCAATTGATATTGAGCCAGTTTGTTTATAACCAGTCGATTGACCTGTTTCAATTTCAAGCTCACGATAAAGCTCAGAAGTATATCTAGCCAATTTGGTCATATTCAACGAGTTACGCAATTGTCCAACTAAACCCGCAGCATGCCATGTTGTGCCACATGTCAGTTGCTTACGTTCAAGTAAAACAACATCTTGCCAGCCAATTTTAGTGAGATGGTATGCGATAGAGCAGCCAATAACACCTCCACCTACAATAACAACACGTGCTTTTTTTGGAAGTTGCTTTTTCATATTTATCAGGACTCAAATAACTTATTTATCGATACATTACACTTCTGTCCAAAACCTGCCAATTACTCTATTGGGGTATATTGATAAGCGAAATGTTTAGCACTTAGAGAGCAACAAATATCTAAAATATATAGCAACTTTTATTTGGTCATTTAGTACCACAATTTTAGTACCCCAAATTTTAGTACCCCAATATAACCGACAACTTCGAGAGGAACCGAGTGGAAACCCAATAAGTAGAGTAGGCCGCAGGCTTCGCATAGCTTATCCAACGGCCCCTCTTCGATTCCGTGCATGAGGTTTTCCCT